>NZ_JAYSSZ010000127.1:0-11643 GCF_043720215.1 Flavobacterium sp.
TATTTTTTGGCTTAATAAATTGTTCAACTTCTATCCTGATAATAATATTCTTATTTTTGTGGAAATTAAAAACAGCTCTTTTTAAGGAGTGACTAAATAGAAAATTGCTCACAAATTTCTCCTTTATTGGGCTTTACAACAGAATTCTCCTCTTTTTGAACATTAACGGTGATTCCGCTAAAGTTATCTCGGAATAAGTTTTTTGTAATCACAACACCATTAGCTAATTCATCAGGAAAAGCTCTATGTACTAAAACTCCCATAGCAATATTTTTCTGGTCGATACCAAATAGCTCTCTTTCCCAATAAGAACTTTCGTTCCAAACACTTGCCCAAACTTGCTTAATAGCTTTTTCAAACGATTTTATCGAGTCACCATAAATCCCAGTTTTAGATTCATATAAACCAGCACCATTGAAGCCTTCAATATCCTCAGCATTGGTTGATGATCTGAAACGAAAATTTTTAAACTGGTTCTGGCTTCCTAATTTTTCATTCAATTTACTAATTAATAATTCATCAATACGTTCTTTTTTAATTGCTTTTCTAATCTTCTGTAACTGGTTGTTTATCCATTTTGTAGAATCTGTGTATTTGTAGTTTAAAAGTTCATTTATTAATGGATAAATAGATTTTTTCTGAATATGTTTCACATAAAAAGAAAACGGAATTGCATTTGCGCATTCAGGGACTCTAAACGAATTATCTTTAGAAATAGCGATTAGATAAGATAAATTCTGTGCCTTAGCACCCATAAAATTGATTCCATTTTTTGAAATTTTATTCAAATCGACAACATTAGTTACACTTATCTCGAGTGTTAGTTTTTTCTTTTTCTTAAAAACTTTTTGCTGAAGTATTTTTTTACTAGTTTCTTTAAGGTAGAAAGTATCGGATTCAATTTTAAGTTCTACTTTTTTATTCAATAGTTTTTTTATTCTTAAATCATTCAAAACATCGGTGTATGCCATAATCGGAATTTTTCTGTTTTTACCCAAAATAACAAGATGACTTAAGGGTGTTTGAAGCTCGTTTACAATAATTCCTTTTACATTTGGTAAAGTTTCTGGTGTTCCGTCTAAGATAATAATCTCGTTATATTTTGGAATTATTGAATCTAAATCTTTGATTTTGTATTGTTTTAAAATTCCAATATTTCTTCCTGAAACAACTTCTTGGTATTTTAATTCATTAAAAATATAATCAGATTTCACACAAGGAATTTTAAATTTATTTTGATTGTATGAATTTAAATGTTCACGATTATTTAAATAAAAGCTTAATTTTTTTCCAATAAAAGTGTTTGTTTCTACTAATTTATAAAATTTCTCAATTGAAGCAACAGGCATATGATCTGAAGCAGCGAGTTCAAGAATCCATTTATCGGTACCTTTTATGTGATTAAGATTTCCTATTAAGAACTCTCTGTTTTTCTCAATATCGCTATAATTATCAGAGTTAAATTTTTCTAAACCTTTATCATACCCCAAGTAATTAGTAACAAAATCATAGTGAAGACGTATTGTTGTGCTATTAAAAAAGTACGTTTTCTGATTTTGGATGCTATATATTATTTTTACGGATTCGATATTCGAGAACTTATCAGATAAAGGTTTTCCTTTTAATGATTTATAAGTTTCATAATTAGAAATAGATAAAACATAGCTTTGTGCTTGTGTTGAAACTATCGTTAAAAGTAGGATTATTGTGAAATAGAGTCTATTCATTTGAATGATTTAAGAACTAAAAGTAGTTAATATTTGATTATTTTAACTTATAGTTATATTATTTTAAGTGATGAAATATTTAAAAATGAATCATAAATCTTTCTACCTTTGCATTTTTAATTCAAGTTTTATGAAACGTGTTGTTGTAGGTCTTTCTGGGGGTGTCGATTCGAGTGTTGCTGCTTATTTATTGCAAGAGCAAGGCTATGAAGTGATAGGTCTATTTATGAAAAACTGGCATGACGATTCCGTTACCATTTCGAACGAATGTCCTTGGTTAGAGGATAGCAACGATGCTTTGTTAGTTGCTGAAAAATTAGGGATACCTTTTCAAACGGTCGATTTAAGTGAGCAATACAAAGAAAAGATTGTCGATTATATGTTTAGCGAATACAAAAAAGGACGCACACCCAATCCTGATGTACTTTGCAATCGCGAAATAAAGTTCGATGTTTTTATGAAAATTGCGCTTTCACTTGGTGCCGATTATGTTGCAACAGGACATTATTGCCGAAAAGGAGAAATTGAAGTAAACGGAAAAACTACTTATCAATTACTTGCAGGTGTTGATGACAATAAGGACCAATCGTATTTTTTATGCCAATTATCGCAAGAGCAATTAGCAAAGTCTTTATTCCCTATAGGTGAACTTACAAAACCACAAGTACGAGAAATTGCAACTAAAATGAAATTAGTTACTGCTGAGAAAAAAGATTCGCAAGGATTATGTTTTATAGGTAAAGTGCGTTTACCAGAATTCTTGCAACAACAACTGCAACCCAAAGATGGTTTGATTTTTGAAGTGGATGCCAATGAAAATATTTACAAACAAAAAGAAATCAATTTTGATTCAATAGAAGATAAATTAGCATTTGAGGCAAAAAACATCACATATACACCGGATGTAGCTAAAGTTGTAGGAAAACATCAAGGAGCACATTATTTTACTATTGGTCAACGAAAAGGATTGAATGTAGGCGGAACCAAAGAAGCCTTATTTATTATTTCGACTGATGTAGAAACCAATACAATTTATACAGGACAAGGACACAATCACCCAGGATTATTTAAAAGAGCATTGTTCGTTGCTAAAGATGAAATTCATTGGATTCGTCCAGATTTGGCTTTAGCCAATGGACAAACTATGAAAGTGATGGCACGTATTCGCTATCGCCAAGAATTGCAAAAAGCTACCTTACATCAGTTTGAAAACGGAATCTATGTTGAATTCGAAGCGCCACAATCAGCTATTACTCAAGGGCAATTTGTTTCTTGGCATATTGATGATGAATTAATTGGTTCTGGAGTAATTTCTTAAAGTTTTAGTTTTTCATCTTCTTTATGTATCTTTGGTTTAACCAAAATTAAAAATCATGAAAAAACTAATACTATTTTTAATTCTTATAGTTTCAATAAACGCTTTTTCGCAAGAAGATGCTTGGGTTTACTTTAATGCAAAACCTAATTCAGCTACTTTTTTTAGCAATCCATTGTCAGTATTAACACAGCGTTCTCTTGATAGAAGAACAACACAAGGAATTGCATTAGATATAAAAGATGCGCCATTACATCAACCTTATGTAGATCAAATTACTGCTTCCACTGGGATTACCGTTTTAGCCAAATCTAAATGGTTAAATATGCTTCATGTTAGGGGGATGCAAACAGATATTGCGGCATTATCAGGTTTGTCTTTTGTAGATCATATTCAGTATGCTAACCATTCCCTGAATCCAGGAGGAAGAATTGCTAAGCCTTCAAATAAAATTGGTAAAGTTAATAAGTGGCAAGACACAAATGATACTCAAATTAATTATGCTTACGGGAATTCTGCGGCTCAAGTTCAAATGTTAAATTGTCATATTTTACACCAACAAAATTATACAGGTACTGGAAAAATTGTGGCTATTTTAGATGCAGGTTTTCCAGGTGTAAATACAGCTGCTCCATTTGCAAGTTTGCGTAATAGAGGACTAATATTGGGAGGTTATGATTTTGTAAATAATTCTACCAATTTTTATACAGGAAATTCTCATGGAACAAATGTTTTGTCGACAATGGGAGGGAATGCTACTAATTTAGTAGGTACTGCTCCAGATGCGGGTTATTATCTTTTCATAACAGAAGATGCTGTTCCAGAAACAGTATTAGAATTATCTAATTGGGTAGAAGCGGCAGAAGAAGCGGATAGGCTAGGAGTAGATGTTATTAATTCCTCTTTAGGTTATTTTGGTTTTGATAATACTGATCATAGTTACACTTACGCTAAAATGAACGGGCAAACATCAGTCGCATCTAGAGCAGTAGATATTGCTTTTTCTAAAGGAATGATATGTGTCATATCGGCAGGAAATGCAGGAAATAGCTTAACAGAACCACATGTAGGAACTCCAGCTGATGCAACTTTCGCTGTTACAGTAGGTTCAGTAACTTCTTCTGAAGTGAAATCGGGATTTAGTTCTATTGGCCCAACTGGTGATGGAAGAATGAAACCCGAGTTTATGGCTATGGGAACAGCATCTGTCATTTCTAATACCGCTGGAACGATAACAACTGCTAACGGAACTTCTTTTTCTAGTCCAATTTTAGCGGGTGCAATTACTTCGTTTTGGTCTGCATTCCCAACAAAAACTAATGCTGAAATTGTGCAATTTGTAAAGCAATCTGCTGATAGATATGCTACGTCAATTGTGACACAAAATAACAATTATGGTTATGGGATTCCAGATTTTCAATTGGCTTTAAATACAGCACTTAATTTGCCTGAGCAAAATCTAATTATTTTTAATTTGTATCCAAATCCGGTTACTAGTGAAATTACTATTTCAAGTCCAGATGCTATGATAGGATCTTCGATTAAGTTTTATAATAATTTGGGGCAACTAGTTATGCAAAAAAACATTGACACTCAAACCCAAATAATATCTTTAGAAACATTAAGTGGCGGGATTTATTACTACAATATCGCTTCCGCTGAAAAAACACTATATGGTAAATTAATTAAAAACTAATTGCCAAAACAATTTTAAATGAATAAAATAACCAAACTTTTTAATATAAAATATCCAATTATTCAAGGTGGAATGATTTGGAATTCAGGTTACAAATTAGCTTCTGCAGTAAGCAATGCAGGCGGTTTAGGGCTTATAGGAGCAGGATCTATGTATCCAGAAGTTTTGCGAGAACACATTCAAAAATGCAAAAAAGCAACGGACAAACCTTTTGGGGTTAATGTTCCTATGTTATATCCCAATGTTGAAGAAATCATCAATATTATTGTAGATGAGGGAGTGAAAATTGTATTTACTTCGGCTGGAAATCCTAAAACGTGGACTAGTTTCCTTAAAGAAAAAGGAATTACTGTGGTTCATGTAGTGAGTAGTTCAAAATTTGCTCTCAAAGCGCAAGAAGCGGGAGTAGATGCCGTTGTTGCTGAAGGTTTTGAAGCTGGAGGTCACAATGGTCGTGAAGAAACTACTACATTAACTTTGATTCCTATGGTTAAAGAACAAATTTCTATTCCACTAATTGCTGCTGGAGGAATAGCTACTGGTAGAGGAATGCTAGCAGTCATGGTTCTTGGAGCTGATGGAGTACAGATTGGTTCTCGATTTGCTGCTTCTACCGAAAGTTCAGCTCACGATAATTTCAAAAAAACAATTATTGAAGTAGAAGAAGGTGGTACACAACTTACGTTGAAAGAATTAGCGCCTGTTCGTTTAATAAAAAATAAATTCTATAATGATGTTCAGGAGTTGTATGCAAAATGTCCTACGCCTGAAGAATTGAAAACACTTCTTGGCCGTGCTCGTGCAAAACGTGGCATGTTTGAGGGCGATTTAGTTGAAGGTGAACTCGAAATAGGTCAAATTGCAGGTCTCATTCATGATATAAAACCAGTTGCTACTATTATTGAAGATATTATCAATGAATTTGAAAAAGTAAAACAAGATATAGCTAGTTTTTAATCAATTTTTCAGTTTTTATATCGTTTTCATCATAAATTTTTATAAAATAAATACCTTTAGAAAAAGAACTAATATCAGTTTTAATTTCATTTTCATTAAGAGTTATTATTTTCACTAATTTTCCATAAATATCTATAATTTCAATTTTATTGATAGTGTTTGAAGAATTTATAGTGATTAAATTACTTGCAGGATTTGGGTAAATAGCAATTATTGAGTTAGAGTAATTAAAGTTAGGTACTGATAATGTTACATTATTAGCAAACCAATTGGAAGCTAAATTATTGTTTAAACTGGTATCTATCAATTGCAAATAACTTCCATTTCCGTCAGGAGCAGTTGGCCATGGAGCAGTATCAAAATATTCTACAGTATCTATTATATTACCAAAAGCATCAGCCAAAACAATTTTTTGCGATTTATTAGATAAATTTCTAGTGTATTGTCCAAATGGAGTAAAGCCATTTTGAGCCTGAAAAACTACCGAGTTTGCGGCTAAATACAAACTCGAATTTCCGCTAATTGTACTATTATAAGGAAATTGATATGTTGTTCCCAATTGACTAAAATACACCCCAGAAAGGTTAATAGTTGCAGAGTTTGTATTCGTTATTTCAATAAATTCTTGATCGTTACTAGAAAAACTACCAGATATGACTGGATTATAATTTATTTTAGATATGACTAATGGCGGTGTAACAACATTTGCACATGAGGCAAAAGAACCAAGATTATTATTCATCCAAGTTATTCTTTGCGTAAGCCAATCTTTTATATAAATAATTTCGGCAGCATGTGTTGGTATAGCACCCCATCGTTGCTGTTCTCGAATGGTAGCTTCGCTAATATAATTTACGGTATTATCAATAAAAGTATTTAAACTTGTAGTATTCAAAGGTTGTCCAACTTGTGTTAATTCATCCCATCGTTTTGTAAAATAACACCAAAATGTACCATTATCTGTAAGCTCATTCCAAAAATCAGGCCCAACTCTATTTCCGTTACTAAATTGCCAAACATCATAATCACTATGAGTTGTAAACGTGCTACCAAAGGTAAGGTCAAAATCCCAAATTGGTCCAGCACGCAATTTTCCATTTCGGTCTTTATGAAAAAAAGTGCTAAATTGATATACATCTGCATTAGAAGCTAGCTCATTTACCAACATAAAATCGACAAAGGAAGGCACATCAATTACTGAAGTATAACCGTCTAATAGGGACTGATTGTATGTGTTTGCCGCTAATTTATTAAATTCACCTTCAATATATGTGTCTTGTTGAGGAGTGACATCAATTGGTTTTGGTAATTCATGAATAAAATTTGTCTCTCCCATTGTCCAAGCAATTGGGTCTCCACCAGTAAGTTTATCAGCTTTAGTTATATATCCGCCAGTAATGTTTGGTAAAGTATTGTCTGCTGTTGTAATTTTTAAAATATTTACTCGACCAGAATCTGCTTTTATTTTTTCTTGCAAAATATACAATCCTTTATAATCTCCGTTTATAACGACTTCGCAATATTCTGTTCTAGAAGCATAATTTCCCATTTGTCTAGAAAGATTATAACATAAATAATCTCTAATTAGGGATTTGTCTAATGATACAGCATTCAAAATCCAATCATTTTCAGAAGGCATTCCTAGTAAACTTACATTATTATTTGTAGTATTATTTGCTTGTAAAGTTGTTAATCCGTATGGTTTTTTTGGAGTAGTTTGAGAAGAAGATCCTCTAATTTCGATATTTATTCTTCCGTTATAATTTAAAAAAACTGCTGTGTTTTCATCAGTCATATAGTTCCTAGTTCCGTCAGGATGCTTAATGATTTTCATTGAGGCTAAAATTCTAGGGTCATCAAGAATCTCAAGAGGTAAACCAGTATTTGTGTCAATATCAGTATTAATTATTACAATTGGCAAATTGCTATCTGTAAATGTTTGAGAATTTGCTTGAAATGAATAACTTATCAATACTATACAAATAAGTAATTTGTGAGTGTAGATCTTTTTCATAAGCCTTATGATTTCTACTAAAGTTAAGAATAGTATTGTGAATTAAAAATTAAAGTCGATGAAGTTTCGTAATTTATCGATTAAGAGGTTTTTTATGTAAAAAATTAATTTGAATTTAAAAAAATAAGCAATATTTAATGGTATACAATTGTACTTACTGTATTTTTGTGTAAATATATTAGCATATGAAAAAAATACTATTGCTTTTGATAATTAGCTTATCAACATCTACTCAAGCACAAAAAACTCAAAAAGAAGTACAAACTCAAAGACCTAAACTCGTTATAGGTATAGTAGTAGATCAAATGAAAATGGAATACTTATACCGTTTTTATGACGATTTTTCTTCAAATGGATTCAAGCGATTAATGAATAATGGATATACTTTTCAGAATATGCATTATAATTATATGCCTACATATACTGCACCTGGACATGCTTCAATATACACAGGAACAACACCAGCAATGCACGGAATTGTAAGCAACGAATGGTTTAGTCGTTCTTCAGGTAAAGATATCTATTGTACTGATGATGAATCGGTAAAAACAATTGGTGATGGTAAAGAAGATGAAGGAAAAATGTCTCCGAAAAACTTACTGACTACAACTATTACAGATGAATTGCGATTAGCAACAAATTTTAAAGGAAAAGTTATTGGAATGAGTATAAAAGATCGTGGTGCTATTCTTCCAGCAGGGCATTTTGCAAATTGGGCGTTTTGGTATAGTAAAACAGGTGCTTTTATATCAAGCAGTTTTTATGGAGAAAAATTACCAGATTGGGTTACTCAGTTTAATAACGAGAAAAATTATTTGCCATATATTACTAAAGGTTGGAATTTGCTTAAGCCTATAACTACATACAACGAAAGCCTTTCAGATGATAATCCGTATGAAGGTAAACTAAATGGTGTGAAACCAGTTTTTCCCTACAATCTAAAAGATATGTATGAAAAGAAAGATGCTGGAATAATTAAATCGACTCCATTTGGAAACGATCTACTAGTAGATTTTGCTAAAAAAGCCATAGAAAAAGAAGAATTAGGAAAGGATAATAGTACAGATTTCTTGACAGTTAGTTTTTCATCAACAGATTATATAGGACATATTTTGGGGCCACGTTCTATCGAATTACAAGACACTTATTTAAGATTAGATCAAACAATTGCAGATTTTCTAATTTATTTAGATACAAATGTGGGCAAAAATAATTACTTACTTTTCCTAACTGCGGATCATGCAGGGGCTGAAAATGTAAATTATTTAAGAGATAAAAAATATAATGTAAGGAATGTTGACCCTTCAGAAATTAAAGCATCATTAAAAAAACACTCAATAGATACTTTTGGAGAAAATCTAATACTTAACTATTCTAGTTTTAATTTACTTTTTAATAGAGAAATTATTAAAGCCAAAGAATTAGACTTAGTAAAAGTAAAACAAAGCTTTAAAGAATTTTTGATGACTCAAGAACATGTAAAAAGAGTTTATACTGAAGAAGAGATACTAGCATCAACAGGAAGTGATTATCATTTAGATTTTATCGCAAAAGGATATGATCCTACTCAGTCAGGAGATCTTATTATTTTAGATAAACCAGGATATATTGAGTATGGAGAAACGGGGACATCGCATGGAACAACCTATAGTTATGATACTCATGTTCCTTGTATTTTTTATGGATGGAACATAAAAAAAGGAGAAACTCACGATAAAAAAGAAATTACACAAATTGCACCCACAATTGCTCAAAAAATAAAAATAGCTATGCCAAACGGAACCGAAAGTAAGGTTTTACTGGAAGTATTAGATAAAAAATAATTATTTTGTCAGTTAAAAAAAATCCCAAAAATATTTTTTTGGGATTTTCTTTTTTATACTTCAATCATAATTTGATTTTTTAGCAAATCATCAAAAGTTTCTCGCTCACGAATAAGATGTGCTTTACCATCTTTCCATAATACTTCAGCTGGTTTGTAACGTGAGTTATAATTAGAAGCCATCGAAAAGCAATAAGCACCTGCATTCCTAAAACTCAAAATATCACCTTCTTTTATTTCCGAAATTTTTCGATTTGTGGCAAATGTATCTGTTTCGCAAATGTATCCAACAACCGAATAAAAACGCTCTTTTCCTTTTGGATGAGAAATATTCTCGATATAATGTTCCGAACCATAAAGCATAGGACGAATCAAGTGATTAAAACCCGAATCTATTCCAGCAAATACGGTTGAAGTGGTTTGTTTTACAACATTTACTTTTGCTAAAAAATAACCTGCTTCACTCACAAGAAATTTTCCAGGTTCGAAAGTTAAGGTCAATGATCTGCCGTATTCTTTTTCGAAAGCATTGAATTTTTTAGATAATTTTCTACCTAATTCTTCCACATCAGTTTCTATATCTCCTTTTTTGTATGGTACTTTAAAACCACTCCCAAAATCGATAAAGTCTAATGTTTTAAAATGTTTTGCAGTATCAAATAATATTTCTGAAGCATACAAAAACACTTCAATATCTAAAATATCCGAACCAGTGTGCATATGAATACCATTAATATGCATTTTTGTGTTTTCTACAATTCTTAATATATGTGGCAATTGATGTATTGAAATGCCAAATTTACTATCGATATGTCCCACCGAAATATTTGAATTTCCACCAGCCATTACATGAGGATTTATACGAATACAAACAGGTATTTGTGGGTGTTTTGTCCCAAATTGCTCTAAAATAGATAAGTTATCGATATTAATTTGAACACCTAATGCGGCTACTGCCTCAATTTCGTCCATAGAAACTCCATTAGGTGTATAAATTATTTTGCCTGGTGTGAAACCAGCATGCAAACCTAGTCTTACTTCTTGAATGGAAACCGTATCAAGTCCAGAACCGATCTGTTTCAGTAGCTTTAAAACAGAAATGTTTGACAATGCCTTGACAGCATAATTGATGCGTAATTTTTCTACCTTAGAAAAAGCATTTGTTAAACGTTGGTACTGTGATTGAATTTTTCCTGCGTCATACACATAAAGCGGACTGCCAAATTCTTCTGCTACTGAAAGTAATTGTTGAGATTCCATTAAAATTATTTTTTTTGAACGGTAAAATTATGAATTTTTAGGATGCCAAAAACTTTCGTTTTTTAATAAAAGTAACTATTTTAAGTAAAAGCTCCTAGCCCAGATGGGAACGGCATCCTTTTGTCTCGCTTTTTTGCGTGACAAAAGATATAGTGTACAGCAGGAAATAGCTTCAAATAAAAAGCAAAATCATTACCAATATTGTTTAGAATTTATTATTTTTGTTGCACTTTAAAAAGTCAAAAACTTCATTATGAATATACACGAATATCAAGGAAAAGAAATTTTAGCTAGCTACGGTGTACGTATACAACGTGGTATTGTTGCCAATAATCCTGTAGAAGCTGTTGCTGCTGCAAAACAATTAACTGCCGAAACTGGTACAGGTTGGCATGTTATAAAAGCCCAAGTTCACGCTGGTGGACGTGGAAAAGGAGGAGGAGTAAAGCTTGCCAAAAACTTGCAACAAGTTGAAGAAATTGCTGAACAAATTATAGGAATGCAATTGATTACGCCACAAACACCACCTGAGGGAAAAAAAGTGCATAAAGTTTTAGTTGCTGAAGATGTATATTATCCTGGGGAAAGCGAAACTTCAGAATTTTATATGTCAGTTCTTTTAAACAGAGCAACTGGTCGTAATATGATTGTGTATTCTACTGAAGGTGGAATGGATATTGAAGAAGTTGCAGAACACACGCCACATTTGATTTTTAATGAAGAAATTGATCCAACTGTTGGTTTGCAAGGTTTCCAAGCTAGAAGAATTGCCTTTAATTTAGGTCTTTCTGGAAATGCATTCAAAGAAATGGTTCAGTTTATTGATGCTTTGTACAAAGCTTACGTAGGTTC
>NZ_JAYSSZ010000128.1:0-4071 GCF_043720215.1 Flavobacterium sp.
AATTGCTCTGCGTTCTGAATGCCCAAGTATTACAGTATTTACACCAATACTTTTTAACATATCTGCTGATATCTCTCCAGTATAAGCACCATTTTCTGCTTGATGCATATTTTGTGCTGCAACACGAATATTGGTAAATTCGGTATGATCAACAGCTGAAGCCAAATTAATAAATGTTGGCGCAATGATAATTTTTGTATCACTATCACTTGGCAATTTATCTATTAATTCGTTGATTAAATCTTCTGTCTCTTCAGAATTTTTATTCATTTTCCAATTTCCTGCTACAATTTTTGATCTCATTAGTTTAGGCTTTTTAGTAATGTATTTACTTTTTCATGATCCGTTTCGATGGCTTTGTATAAAGCTACTTTTCCAGTTTTATCAATAATGATATACCTTGGAATCCAGTTTAAATCGATTGTTTTTGCAAAAGCGCCTTTCATACCATCAGGAATTAAATAATGATCTCCTTTTAGCTCATGCTTTTCAATTCCTTTTGCCCAAGCTTCTGTAGTTTTGTCGCAAGAAAGAAAGACAAAATCGGCATTAGTATGTGTTGCTTGTAACTCCTTAATATTTGGAACATTTTTTACACAATCACTACACCATGAAGCCCAAATTTCTATAACTACAGTTTTACCATTGTGTTTTTTTAGAATGTCTGCTAAATTTGTTTCACTACCATCGAACGCAAGTAATTTATTTGATAAAGCTTCTGAGCTTAAATCTGTTTGAGCATTTGAACAAGAAATATTCAATAGTATGACTGATAATAAAGCGATTAATTTTTTCATTTTTTCTGTTTTTATTAATGATTAAAATATTTTATTTTTTTAATTCTGAAAATGGTTTGTTAATTAGTTCTTGGTAATCAACTGGATTAAACTTGTTGTCAGCAATACCATTGTAATATTTATAAGTATTTCCGTTCCATAAATATTTTACACCTGGTGTATCTTTTCCAGTTCCAAGAATATTCCAAAATGGAATAATTTCTATTATTTTATAAGGATATTCTGCACCGGCTTCTTTAAAAAAGGCAGGAATTAAATCTGCTTCTTCATTCATAAATATAACTAAAATTTCAGGGAAATTTGCGTTTTTTTGTTTTAATTCTGTTAGTTCTTTTGCTGCTGTACGACAATGATCGCAACCAGGAACAAAAAAGCATAATGTTTTTCTTCCTGAATCTATTTTTGGAAATAATTTAGCATAACCTGATTTTACTTTTGCTGGTTCTGTAGTAGAAATAACTTCTTCTTTTTTTATTGAAATTTCTTTTTTAATAGAATCAACTTTTACAGAAGTAACAACAGAATCGCTTATAACTGGAATACTATTTTCAACTGTAGCACTATCAATTACAGTGTTAGTTTCGGGAGTTACAATATAATCGCTAGTTACCTTTTTTATTGGTGCTAATAAAAATATTGACACTATTGTAGCCAATGTTATAAGAGCAACTATCCAAAATTTTGAATATAATTTATCTCTATCTAGTAATTTATATAGTCCCAAAAGCAATCCAACGGCTATTATGTTTTTTACAATTGCCTCTATAGGCGTCATTGGGATTAACTCACCAAAACAACCGCAATTTCCCGAGTTTCCACCACTAGCAAAAGTCACATAAGACAAATGACCGATAAAAACGGCTAATAATAAAATGGTTATGGGAATAATTATTTTTTTTAAAAAATTATTTTGAAGGATTAGAATCCCTAATGCTAATTCGATTCCAATTAATATTCTTGAAAACCAAGGTGCAATTATTTCCGAAAAACCTAGCGGATATAATTGTTTCACTTCGAATGTTGAAATAGCAAAATAAGGTGACGGATACATTTTAGCAACGGCCGAAATGATAAATAAAAAAGAAATTATAATTCTAATTCCCCAAGATAAAAAAGATTTGGTGTTTCCCATTTTTAGTGTTTTATACAAATATAATGTGTCCTTGCTTTATGTTTTGTTAATGAATTGTTATTTACTAGACCAACTTTCAAAAGTCATTTCAAATTTAATTTCTTTAGTCCCATGAAGTCCAATTTCTTTCCAGCCAGATTTTCTGTAAAAACTTTCGGCTCTAGTATTGAAAGCCGTACCAAGCCATACATTTTTTTTCGTCTGACTGAAATACCAATTAAGCATGGTGTCATGTAATTTTCTTCCAATGCCTTGTTTCTCAAAATTAGGGTCCAAAAATAATGCCCAAATATTGTTTTCTTTTAAATCTACTATTGCAAATCCAACAATTTGATCGTCTATTTCGCAAACCCAACCTTTTCCTCTTTCAAATAAAAATTCTTCGCAATCTATGTCTGTTACTAAATCTGGATTAGATAAAATATTCTCTTTAACAGAATTTCTTACGACTTGAATTTGTCTTATATCTTCAATTTTTGCTTCTCGAACTAACATTTTATTTTTTGAAATCCATTAAAATCAATGCGAAAACTGCGTAGTTTATCATGTCTTGATAATTTGCATCTATACCTTCTGAAACCAATGTTTTCCCTTTATTATCTTCAATTTGCTTTACTCTAAGAATTTTTTGTAAAATCAAATCGGTCAAGGAACTTACTCGCATATCACGCCAAGCTTCTCCGTAATCATGATTTTTATTTTCCATTAAATCTTTAGTAATCGAAATTTTTTCGTCATATAATTTTACAGCTTCACTTACGTCTAAATCGGGTTGAACAGCAATTCCTTTATCTAATTGTATCAATGCCATTATAGAATAATTGATAATCCCAATAAATTCTGAGCTTTCATCTTCATCTACTTTTCTTATTTCATTTTCTTGTAAACTGCGAATGCGTTGTGCTTTTATAAATATTTGATCGGTAAGTGATGGCAAACGTAAAATGCGCCATGCAGAACCGTAATCTTTCATTTTTTTGGTGTATAAATCTCGACAAATTGTGATGATTGCGTCGTATTGTTGCGCGGTTTTACTCATTATTAATTTATATTTGTATCAAATTTGTTCAAAAATAGAACTTTTTGGGCAATTTTAATATCAATAGCAACAACAATTTCAATATTCAAAATGACAATTAACTGCAAAGGACAACTTATCGATTTATCGATGCCAAAAGTAATGGGAATTTTGAACGTTACTCCAGATTCTTTTTATGATGGTGGAAGCTTTATTTTAGATAAAAATATTTTGCTTCAAGTTGAAAAAATGTTAACCGATGGCGCTGCTTTTATTGATATTGGTGGACAATCAAGCAAACCAAATGCAACTATTATTTCTGTTGATGAAGAGCTAAAAAGAATTGTTCCAGTTGTAGATTTAATTCTTAAAAATTTCCCAGAAGCAATACTTTCTATTGATACTTTTAACAGTAAAGTAGCTCAAATAGCTATCGAAAATGGTGCAGCAATAATCAATGATATTTCGGCAGGAAGCCTTGATGACAAAATGTTCGAAACGGTTGCCAAATTGCAAGTTCCATATATTATAATGCACATGCGTGGTACACCACAAACTATGCAACAAATGACAAATTATGACGATTTAGTCAAAGATATTTTGTTTTATTTTTCGGAAAAAGTGGCTAAAGCGAGAAGTTTTGGTATTAATGATTTGATAATTGATCCAGGTTTTGGTTTTGCTAAAACTGTCGAACAAAATTTTGAATTATTGAATAAATTAGATTTATTTCAAATGCTTGAATTGCCGATTTTAGTTGGTTTGTCTCGTAAATCGATGATTTATAAAACATTAGAAACTGATGCCGAAAATGCTTTAAACGGAACTTCGGTTTTAAACACAATTGCATTAACAAAAGGCGCAAATATTCTTCGAGTGCATGATGTTAAGGAAGCCATGCAATGTGTGAAGTTATATAATCAAATGTATGGCGTTTAAAAACTTCAGATTATACTTCCGCCCGCATTTTTTTTAGGTGCTGTTAGCGGTTCGTGCTTAATTTGTCGGAAGTGGTTTGTCTGTCTTAATATTTGCTTCGTATGGGCCGTACTGAATAGGGAAATTAAAAACGTCAATAGAAATTACCTTGTCTTTTTTGTCACGAATGAATTGAAATTTTTGTG
>NZ_JAYSSZ010000129.1:0-11611 GCF_043720215.1 Flavobacterium sp.
ACTTCAACCCAAAAACCTTTAGTTCTGGCTAGGAATGTGTTGTCATACATCGCTTCACATTGCAATCCAGGCAAATAATAAGTACCTAAGTAAGAAGCGTTAAGTAAAACTCTAAACGTTTTGGTTTCGCCAGATCCTAATGGGAAATAGAAATTGGTTCTATCATCTCGAATGTCAATATGGTCAGCAATATTGTTTGTCGCATCACCAAAATCATTAAAACGCGTGTTTACAATTTCGAAACCTGAAGGCAAAATTTGAGATAATGCCACGTTATTCACTCGTTCATTTTTTAAGTTTTTAATCGTAACCTCTGCTATAAACTCGGTGCCTTGATTTATTTTCGAAACATTGATAATACTGCCTTTTCTGTTTTTGAAAACAACTTTGGCACTCAAATTATTTTGAACAACTTGCTCTTGACCCACAGGCAAAATACCAGAATTTAAAACGCGAACATATAATGTATTGTTTTTGTTGTTTTTAATTGTGATTCCGTTTGTTCCATTTTTAATAGTTAAACTTCTTTCTGCCAATGTTTTATTGGTATTAATTCCTAAAGTTTTTCCACCATCGTTAAACTGAACATTAATGCCTTTTCCACCATTGAATTGCGCAAATTTAGACATCGAATACAAGCAATAAGCGGTAGTTTGTGTACTCATCCATTGGTCGGCAGACATTTGTTTGGCCAGTTTGTTTGCCATCATAAATGCTTTTTGTTTCTGACCCAATAAGATTAAAGTTTCTAATGCCATCGCTCGATTACGATCACTAGAACCATAATAGTAATAGCTGTAATTGTTGTTATACTCTTCATCTATTTTAGATTTTAATAACAATGACATTCCCGCTTGTTTTTGTCCTGCTAAAACATAAGCGGCAGCCAATCGTAGTTTACTCTCATTAGAAATTCCTGAAGTTTCACGCAATCTATTCATCGATGACAAGTCAGGCGAACCAGCTAATGCTAAGGTATACAAACGATACGCTTGCGCAAAATCATTGCCATATTTAGCTTCAAAACGCCATTTTTTAGCCTCTTTTTGTTGGTATGAAACCCATTTTTGTTTGAAATTTATAGGTAAAACGTACCCTTTTTTCTCGGCTTCAAGCAAGAAATGACCTGCATAAGAACTTCCCCAATCATCGGCAGAAGTGCTTCCTTGCCAATACGACATTCCACCATTTGCCAATTGAAAACCTCCCAATCTTGTAATTCCGGCTGTTACATTTTTCTGAATTAATGCTTTGCGATTTGCATCAATATCAGCAATGTCATTCAAATACAATTGAGGGAAAACAGACGAAGTGGTTTGCTCGACACAACCATGAGGATACTGAATTAGATATTGCAGCCTTCCATTAAAATTAATCGATGGCATTGATGAAATCTCCAATCTTGCTTTATTGCTACCAGCGACACCAAATGTTTTCCAAGAAATAGATTTAGAGCTATTTGGTTCTAAAACGAGATCCGTATAAGTATTGGTTACAGGATTTGGATTGGTCATATCGATCTCAATATCATAAGTAGATTTTTCTTTTCCAGAAGTAGCAATGACTTGTACCTTTGCAATTCCCGTAGTAGCACCAACTTCAAGATTGAAATACGTCATTTTTTCATCAGGACTAGTGAAAGTTACATTTTGAATGGCTTTACCAATAATTTTTAAACCTGGACTTGTTTTTATCTGTACTGAAACATTTTTTACATGATTTTCCATAGCAAAAATTGTCACAGGAATCGTCACTTTTTCTGATGGCGAAATTTTTCGTGGTAACGAAGCCAATGCCATCAAAGGACTACGAACTGGAGTTGCTTTTTCGACAGCTCCATAAGCACTTGTTTTAGCATCGCCAGCGACTACCATTGTTCTTACTGAACCAATATATTTTGGTAATTTTATTTGATGTGTTTTGGTATCACCAGCATCAAGTTTGAATGGTCCCAAATAGATAACGACAGGTTTGAAACGGTTGGCTTTTTTAGCTTTGCCACCACCTAAATCTTGATCGCCACCAATACTAAATATTTGGTTTACTTTTCCGCCATAAGCACCAATTACATCATCGTAAATATCCCAAGTTTTTACACCCAAAGCTTCACGAACATAGAAACTGTCCCAAGCATTTGGTGTTTTGAATCGGGTTAAATCCAGCAAGCCTTCATCGACAACGGCAATGGTATAAGTCATTGCTTTTCCTGATTTCTCAATCACTTTTACGTTAAATGCTTGCTCTGGTTTCAAAACATCTGGCATGGCGATTTTTGGTTCTAAAATCGTGTTTTTGTCAATCACTTCAATAGGAATAATTCCGTACATTCTTATTGGTGAATCGTTTTTAGTCGATGCATGTGGTTGCAATAACGTAATGTTGAAATACACATTTGGCGCCATAGCAGCTGTAATAGGAACTTCGACTTTAGTTTCTCCTTTTTTGGTTTTTGCCCAAAGTGTTTGTACTACTTTTGCTCCGTTTTCGATAGAAATTAATGCACGTCCACCTTCACTCGAAGGGAAAGATATTTGTGCTTTTTCGCCTACTGCATAATTCTTTTTATCGGTAGAAAAAACCAACATAGTAGCCGTTGAAGCATCGGTATTTCTTGTTTTTCCTGACCAGTAAGGATAATCTATATTGACAGTTTGTGCTGTAGCGTGACCATCAGTTGGATCAGTAACTCGAATCATATAACGTCCCCATTCTTCATCGGTTAATGCAAATTGAAAACTACCTTTTCCGTTAGTATCAGTATTTACTCTCAATGTTTTGTATGAAGTTGTTGCGTTCGATGAATTGTAATTAGACACGTCATCGTTTGATGAATCCCACCACCAACGCCATTCTACTTTAAACACTTTTACTTCTAGATTTTTTACCGATTTTGGACGACCATTTTCATCGACAGTAACCACATCAAAACGATTGTTAACTCTCGTTTCTAGCATTTGGTATTTTGTTAGTTCAGGCAATTTTAATCCTACATACGTTTTGTAAGGAGAATAGGTTGTTGCCATCACATCTGTACTAAAATCCCCACCTTCCTCATACACTTTGGTCATAAAAGCAGCTCGCAACATTCCTGGTGCTTGACCTTGTAGTTTAGGATCGATAGTAACGGAAGCTTTTCCGTTTGCATCTACTTTTCCTGAAAAAATAATAGTTTCTTCGGTGCTAAATTGACGCACTTCATCATCAAAATCATAGTTGGAATATCCTTTGAAACTAGTAACATCTTGGGAAAATTTGGCTTGCATTTCTACCTTTAAATCTTTTGCCACAGCGCCATGAAGCCAGTTGACTTGCAAATTACTCGTGTTTGGATAAGAAGAAGAAAGCACTGTGTTTCTGAAAACATTTTTAATTTTCAAACGATTGGGTTTGATGGTTTCAATTTTAATGTTTTTATAAAATTTAGCACCACCCACACTAACCATCGCTTCCCAACTTCCTGTTGACGCATCGGCATCGGTAGGAACTATAAAACTATAATGATTGAGTTCGTTCGATTTTTGAATCGTTTGATAGGTTATTTTTCCGTTAGGATCAGAGAGTCTGAATTTTATTGGATGTGCATTTGGAATTTTATTAGCAGCATCATTAAAAATAAAGGACAAGTACAAATTATCACCAGGACGCCAAACGCCACGTTCTCCATATATAAAACCTTTCAAACCTTTTTGCAAAGCCTCTCCAGCAACATCGAAATTACTAACCGACAGAGAATTTCCGTCATCTAATTTCACATAAGTAGATTGGTCGCCAAGGGTAATAATGGCAAAATAAGCGAATTTATCCAATTCAAATTTTGCAATTCCTTCACTATTTGTGGCTTCGGTGGATAGTTTTTGTTGTTGAAAATTATATAATTCAACTCTTGCATTCGAAACTGGTTCGGTAGTTACAATATTATTTACAGCAAATAAATAGGATTTGTTTTCGCCACGTTTTGCAATTACTCCTAAATCGGAAGCTAAAATATTGGTTCCTATAGTGGTATTATAAAAGTAAGATTGCGAACAAGCATCTTCGCTTTCTCTCCAACTATAATCGTCGTAATAATAGTCGTCGTAATTGTTTCCGCTATAATTCACATCGTTTTCATCAGTTTCTTCCTCTTCAGCAGCTTCTTCTTCGTCAGTTGATCCGTCACATTTGTATAGAGAGTATTTCTTTTTGAATGAAAATTCGACACGGTAAATAGCGCCAGGTTCTGGTGTGATTATTTTAGATAAATCGAGTGCAAAAGTATTCCATTCGCTAAAATTAACGAGTTTATTTTCTTTTAAATTGATGGTGCTTTTAGCAATAGGTTGTGCTACTTTTTTTAAATTTTGTGCGCCATTTAGATCGTTGTATTGTAAAAACTGAAGAATGTTGTTTTTATATATTTTATATACTTTAACATCGACAGCGCTTAAGTTTACGGCTTCAAAATTGAGTTTTAAATTGTTAGAACTTGGCAGAATAGTTCCGTTTTTAGTGAACTTTACATTTGGTTTTATTTGGTCGAACGAAACGGTTGTCGAGAAATTTTGTTTCATTTTATACCCATTCTCACTTTCAATTCCTTGAAAAACTTCCACCAAAACATTCCCAGATAGTACTTGCTCTGGAGTTGTAGTTTCTTCGATTGGTTCTACATATTCGACAGCTTCGTCAATTGCAACAGCGACCGAATCGACAGCAACAGCTGCAGTATCGATAACTTCAACAATTGCTTCTGTAACGACTGGTTTTACAGGTGTTTTTTCAATTTCATTATTAAAAAACACTTTCAATAAATTACCATGTGTGCTAAATTTTAAATTTTTTGTATTTTGAATAGATATCAATCCTTTAAAATCTTGTCCTTTTTGTAAAGCATCGGAAAAATTGATTAACAAGGTTTGATTGTCGCCTTCTGGAATAGAAACATTAACTACTTTGAAGTTATCTTTTCCAATAATAGTATAGTCAATTTTACCTTTTTGATCTATGTCAAAATCATTTCCATCATATAAAATCTCGAGATTGTTATCGTTATCTGAACGTTGAATACTATCAATAATAAATTTGAATTCAGTAGATGTACTTGTTGATTTTATGAATTTTACAGCGACATTTTTTCCACTTTGTTCGGCAGTTACTAATTTTTGAGCAGTTTCAAAATCGATGTTATCGGCTGTTTTTAGTGTGCAGTTTAGGTATTGATAATCTTTGCTATATGATTGAATGTCTTGTGTAGTTACTAGAAAATCTTGTTTTAGCGTTTTTACAGTAAAATTGAAATCCGCCAATTCTTTTTTGACAGTCGTTAAGATTTTGTCGACTTTCAATGTGACTTGATATTCAGTATCTGGATCTAATTTTTTTTCAGGAATAAAAGCAATAGTATTTGCAGAAAGTGCCACTACTTTTCCGTTTACGCTTGGAGAAATATCAAATAAATCATTGTCTAAAACTTGGTCTTTAACCCAGTCTTTTTTGTCGAAAGCAAGGACGACTCGAATATCGGATTGCGCCGAGACTATGCCTCCAGTAAAGTTTGAAATTATACCCTTAAATAATGAAAAATCTGAATTAAAATCGGCAGCTGATTTTCTGCCACAAGCTTGAAAAATAAGAACTGCAATAAACAAATAAACAAAATTTTTCGTTTTCATTTGGATTAAAAAATTAAGAGTAAATAGATGGTTAAAATTTCATTAAAACTGTATCAAAATTAGTACCATTTTTGTTAATTTTTTAGACTATATTGTGTTTATTTTAAATATTTCCATAAATAAATCTAATTGTTTGGGTTTTGAGTTTTTTATTGATTTTAATTCACTGTTTTTCTTCAAAATCGAAGAAAAATTTAACATTTGCAGTTGTGTAATTTAGAAACATTAAAAATAACTAGATAATATGATTTTTTTTAGTTGAAATTGCCATTTTTGGTTGCGATTTAATTCAAGCCATGTATCTTTGTAAATGATAAAAACTAATTTGTAAACAATGCAATCAAATCAATTAGATTATTTACCAATATTTATGCAAATGGGACTTGCTGTCGGATTTGTGGTATTAACTATAATTGGATCAAGTTTTTTAGGTCCAAAAAGATCATCTGTAAATAAAGATAAAAATTTTGAAAGTGGTATCGAATCTATTGGAAACGCTCGTATTCCTTTCTCTGTAAAATATTTTTTGGTTGCTATTTTATTTGTGCTTTTTGATGTTGAGGTGATATTTTTATATCCTTGGGCAATCAATTTTCAAGAATTAGGAATGGAAGGCATGGTTAAAATGGTGATTTTTATGTCATTATTATTGGTCGGATTTTTCTATATTATTAAAAAGAAGGCCCTTGAGTGGGATTAGAAATTTTAGATTTCAGAGTGAAGATTTTAGATTTCAGTATAATCTAAATTTAAGCCTCGAGATTTCTAAAAATGATTTTATTAAAATTTGATTTTATTTTAAAGGTTTTTCAAAAATCTAAAATCTAAAATCTAAAATCTAAAATAAAAATGAGTTCAAATATAAATATTGTAGAAGCTCCAGAAGGAGTAACTGGTGAAGGTTTTTTTGCAACAAAATTAAATGATGTTGTAGGATTAGCTCGTGCCAATTCTATGTGGCCATTGCCGTTTGCAACTTCTTGTTGCGGAATCGAGTTTATGGCTACTATGGCTTCTCATTACGATTTAGCGCGTTTTGGTTCAGAAAGAGTAAGTTTCTCTCCTCGCCAAGCAGACATGCTAATGGTTATGGGAACCATTTCAAAAAAAATGGCGCCTATTTTACGTCAAGTTTACGAACAAATGGCAGAACCTCGTTGGGTAATTGCAGTTGGAGCTTGTGCATCTTCAGGAGGAATTTTCGATACCTATTCTGTTTTACAAGGAATAGACAAAGTAATTCCAGTAGATGTTTATGTGCCAGGTTGCCCGCCAAGACCAGAACAAATTGTAGATGGAGTAATGCGTTTACAAGAATTAGTTAAGTCAGAATCTGTTCGTCGTCGTAGCTCGCCAGAATATCAAGAACTATTAGCATCTTATAACATTAAATAAGAACATGGCTTTAGAAAACACCCAAATTCAAGATAAATTAACAGAAACTTTCGGAGAAAGTGTCATGCATTTTCGCCAAGAAAAAGACATTTTTACTTTCGAAGTTGCATCTGATAAAATGACTTCAGTGATTTTATTTTTAAAGAATGAAGAGTCTTTAAATTTCCACTTTTTAACCGATTTGTGCGGTATTCATTATCCAGATAACAATGTGAACGAGCAGTTTGCTGTAGTATATCATTTGCACAATTGGATTGAAAATAAAAGAATCAGAATCAAAAGTTTTATTAATGGAGAAATACCTGAAATAAAAACAATTTCAAATATTTTCTTGTGTGCCAATTGGATGGAACGTGAAACCTATGATTTCTATGGGATCAATTTTATAGGTCATCCTCAATTAAAAAGAATCTTGAATATGGACGAAATGGTATCTTTTCCGATGAGAAAAGAATTTCCGATGGAAGATTCAGGAAGAACAGACAAAGACGACAGATTTTTTGGTAGAACACCATCAAATTCATAAAAATAAATAATTCAACATTATAAAATGTCAGAACTATTATTACCACCAGAGCATCGCTATGCTAAAATAATTAAAGAGAAACTAAATGAAGACGGAAGTGAACTTTCGATCTTGAATTTAGGACCTACTCACCCAGCCACTCATGGTATTTTTCAAAATATCTTGTTGATGGATGGTGAACGTATAGTTGATGCCGAACCAACCATTGGTTATATTCATCGTGCGTTCGAAAAAATTGCCGAAAACCGTCCTTTTTATCAAATCACTCCATTGACAGACAGAATGAACTATTGTTCTTCGCCTATCAATAATATGGCTTGGTGGATGACATTAGAAAAATTATTAGATATTGAAGTGCCTAAGCGCGCACAATATTTAAGAGTTATCGTAATGGAATTAGCGCGTATAACGGATCATATTATATGTAATTCGATTTTAGGTGTCGATACTGGAGCTTATACAGGTTTCTTATATGTATTCCAATTTAGAGAGAAAATATACGAAATCTATGAAGAAATTTGTGGTGCTCGTCTTACAACAAATATGGGAAGAATTGGCGGTTTCGAAAGAGATTGGTCACCAAAAGCTTTCGAATTATTAAACACTTTCTTAGAAGAATTTCCTGCTTGTTGGAAAGAATTTGAAAATCTTTTTGAAAGAAATAGAATTTTTATTGACAGAACGGTAAATGTAGGACCTATTACTGCCGAACAAGCTATGGCTTTCGGATTTACAGGTCCAAATATACGTGCTGCGGGTATCGATTATGATGTTCGTGTTGCTGAACCTTATTCTTCTTACGAAGATTTTGAGTTTATAATTCCTGTAGGAAAATCAGGTGATACGTATGACCGTTTTTGTGTTCGTAATGCCGAAGTTTGGGAAAGTTTAAGCATTATTCGTCAAGCATTAGCCAAAATGCCAGAAGGAAATGTGTATCACGCAGATGTTCCAGATTATTACCTTCCTCCAAAAGAAGATGTGTATAACAATATGGAATCATTAATTTATCACTTCAAAATTGTAATGGGAGAAGTTCCTGTTCCAGTAGCTGAAATTTATCACGCTGTAGAAGGAGGAAACGGAGAATTAGGTTTTTATTTAACTACCGATGGAAGTCGTACACCGTACAGATTACATTTCCGTCGTCCTTGTTTTATATACTATCAAGCATATCCAGAAATGATTAAAGGAGCATTATTATCGGATGCTATCGTAATATTATCAAGCCTTAATGTAATTGCGGGCGAATTAGACGCTTAATAATTATGGAAAAAACACAGATCAAACAAAATATCAATATCACAGAAGCTTTGATGACACGTATCAATGAATTGTGCAGTCATTATCCAGATGATAAAAGAAAATCAGCATTATTGCCTGTTTTGCATGAAGTTCAAGATGCTCATGACAATTGGTTGAGTATCGAATTGCAAGACAAAGTAGCTGAAATTTTATATATCAAACCAGTAGAAGTATACGAAGTAGTTTCTTTTTATACGATGTATAATAGAAGGCCTATTGGTAAATATATGTTCGAATTTTGTCAAACTTCACCTTGTTGTTTAAATGGAGTAGAGGATTTAATGGATTATACCTGCAATAAATTAGGTGTAAAAGTTGGCGAACCAACTCCAGACGGATTGTTTGAAGTTCGTGGTGTAGAATGTTTAGGTGCTTGTGGTTATGCCCCAATGATGCAACTAGGCGATTTCTATAAAGAACACTTGACAGAAGAAAAAATCGACCAGTTAATTACTGATTGCAAAGACAATAAAATAATATTACACGATAAATAAGATGTCAAAAAAAATATTATTAGACAAAATAAACGTTCCAGGGATTAGAACTTACGAAGTATATCGTCGTGAAGGCGGTTATGCATCAGTAGAGAAAGCACTAAAAACGTTAACACCAGACGAAGTTGTAGAAGAAGTAAAAACTTCTGGAATACGCGGACGTGGAGGAGCAGGATTTCCAGCGGGAATGAAATGGAGTTTTATCGATAAAAAATCGGGAAAACCACGCCATTTGGTATGTAATGCTGACGAATCTGAACCAGGAACATTCAAAGACCGATATTTGATGGAATTTATTCCTCATTTATTAATCGAAGGAATGATAACTTCTAGTTATGCCCTAGGTGCAAACCTTTCTTATATCTACATTCGTGGAGAATATATGTGGGTGTATAAAATTTTAGAACGCGCCATCGCCGAAGCAAAAGCTGCGGGTTGGTTAGGTAAAAATATTTTAGGATCAGGTTTCGATTTAGAACTTTATGTTCAAATTGGCGCTGGAGCCTACATTTGTGGAGAAGAAACCGCATTAATCGAATCGTTGGAAGGAAAACGAGGAAATCCTCGTATCAAACCACCATTTCCAGCAGTTTCTGGACTTTGGGGAAATCCAACGGTAGTAAACAACGTAGAAACGATTTCTGCAGTGCCTTGGATTGTTAATAATTCAGGTGCAGCCTATGCTGAAATAGGAATAGGTCGATCTACAGGAACCAAATTAATTTCAGCTTCTGGAAATATCAAAAATCCGGGTGTTTATGAAATCGAAATGGGATTGTCTGTTTATGAATTTATGAATTCAGATGAATATTTAGGAGGTATGGCTACCGATAGACCACTCAAAGCATTAGTGCCAGGAGGAAGTTCAGTGCCAGTTTTACCAGCACATCTTATTTATAAAACGGCCAATAACGAAGATAGATTAATGTCTTACGAAAGTTTGAGTGATGGCGGTTTTGCTACAGGATCTATGTTAGGTTCAGGCGGGTTTATTGTATATGATGATACGGCATGTATTGTTCGTAATACTTGGAATTTCTCTCGTTTTTACCACCACGAATCTTGCGGTCAATGCACACCTTGTCGTGAAGGAACTGGTTGGATGGAAAAAATATTACATAGAATTGAAACTGGAACTGGTCGTGAAGAAGATATCGATTTGTTGTTGAGTATTCAAAGTAAAATTGAAGGAAACACAATTTGTCCTTTAGGTGATGCAGCAGCTTGGCCAGTAGCAGCGGCAATTCGTCACTTTAGAGAAGAGTTCGAATATCATGTTCGTTTCCCAGAAAAAATAAAAAATAGAGATCACTTTGTAAATGAGCCATTTGAAAAAGTGAAACATTTGGTTTCTAAATTAACAGTATAAAGTCAAGAATTTACTATAATGAAAGTAACAATAGACGGACAAGAAATAGAAGTAACTCCAGGAACAACAATCCTGCAAGCTGCGCGTATGATTGGAGGAGAAGTAGTTCCGCCAGCCATGTGTTATTATTCAAAACTAGAAGGTAGCGGTGGTAAATGCCGTTGTTGTTTGGTTGATGTAACTAAAGGTAGCGAAGCAGATCCAAGACCAATGCCTAAATTGATGGCATCTTGTGTAACAGGTTGTCAAGACGGAATGGAAATAGCCAGTAAAGCTTCTCCAAGAGTACAAGAAGCAAGAAAATCGGTGACGGAATTTTTGTTGATAAACCATCCGTTAGATTGTCCAGTTTGTGATCAAGCAGGAGAATGTGATTTGCAGAATTTAAGCTTCGAACACGGAAATCCAAAATCACGTTTTATTGAAGAAAAAAGAACATTTGAACCAGAAGATATTGGCCCAAATATTCAATTACATATGAATCGTTGTATTTTATGTCAAAGATGTGTTCAAGTAGCAGATCAGTTGACAGACAATAGAGTGCATGGTGTTATGGATCGTGGTGATCACGCCAACATTTCAACTTGTATTTCAAAAGCGATTGATAATGAGTTTTCTGGAAATATGATTGACGTATGTCCTGTTGGTGCTTTGACTGATAAGACTTTCCGATTCAAATCTAGAGTTTGGTTCAATAAACCATACAATGCACACAGAGAATGTACAACTCCAGGATGTTGCGGAAAAACGACTGTTTGGATGTTTGGTGGAGAAATTCAACGAGTAACAGGCCGTAAAGACGAATATCATGAAGTAGAAGAGTTCATATGTAACGGATGTCGTTTTGATCATAAAGATGTTAATGATTGGA
>NZ_JAYSSZ010000130.1:0-1611 GCF_043720215.1 Flavobacterium sp.
AGTTTGAAACGAGTTCCTGCTTCAGTAGCTTTAATTAGTTGTAGCTCTAAATCTTCCATGTTGGAATTTTCGTAACGATAACGTGCTGCTTTACACAAACGAACTCCATCTATTATTGATGCATGATTTAAACTGTCAGAAATAATACAATCTTCTTCTCCGAGTAATGGTTCGAAAACACCACCATTCGCATCAAAAGCTGCTGCATATAAAATGGTATCTTCTGTTCCATAGAAATCAGCAATCTTTTGTTCTAATGTTTTATGAATGTCTTGAGTTCCGCAAATAAAACGTACAGATGACATTCCGAAACCATGTGAATCTAAAGCATCTTTTGCTGCCTGGACTACTTCTGGGTGCGAAGACAATCCTAAATAATTATTGGCACAAAAATTAAGAACCGTTTCTCCATTAACAGTAATTTCTGCTCCTTGTGGCGAAGTAATAACTCTTTCACGTTTGAAAATTCCGTTTTCCTCGATTGTGTTTAACTCGTTTTGTAAGTGTTGTTTAATTTTTCCGTACATTTTTATGTGTATTTGGTTATTCGTTTATTCTATTTTTGACTATTTTCTACAAATGTACTATTTCTAAATTCTCTCCTATATATATGAGTGATTTTTTCTGCACATTAAATCCCATTTCTATCAGTGCAAATTCATACTCTTTTAGTTGATTTTCGTATTTTGGTTGGTGCTTTCCGGTTTTGTAATCTAACAAATAAGCATTTTGTCCAGAAATAGTAACTCGGTCTGGTTTTATAGTTTTCAAATCTTTTTTAATAATAGATTGTTCATTAAAAACTTTAGCATTCTCATCAAAAAAGTCTTTTAATTCGGGATGAAAAATGATTTCAGTAATCGTTTTTTCTACTTCTTGTTGCTGATTTTCGGTAATCAATCCGTTTTCTAATGCTTTTTTTATTGCCAATGGAATATCTTTTTTAGTTTTAACGAATGATAAAATTTCATGCAAAACGTTACCAAATTCGATGGCTTCCTGCTGATGCGTTCCCCACATGAGCGATTCTCGTTGTGCAATTTTTATAGCATTTGGATTGATAACTGAATTTACAACTTCGATGTTTTTACGTTTGGCTTCCAATGGTTTTTGTTTAGAAATTCTTTTTGGATTTCCAAATTCGTAATTCAAAATAGTTGAATCGAAATTTTTGTAATCTTCTAAAAACTCAATAAATAATGAAGCCGAATTATTAGGCAAATCTCCCTCTTTGTTTCTTCCTTTCATACTAGAAATAATATACAATTGTTCTTCAGCACGCGTTAATGCTACATACAAAACATTAATATTATCTAATAAATCTTCTTGTGATTTCTGATTGTAAACTGTAGCTGCATTTTCTCCATATTCTGCTACTTTACTAGACTTGTCTATCAAAAATTTATCAAAATCTAAATCGTCAGAATGAGAATCAATCCACATTTTTTCTCGTTTGGGCGCACTATAATTTTCTTCGGCAAAAGGAAAAATAACCACAGGAAATTCTAATCCTTTCGATTTGTGAATGGTCATGATCCGAATCGCATTAGATCCTTCGGCCGACGGGATACTTAGTTTGTGCCCATTTTTGTTCCAATAATCTAAGAAATC
>NZ_JAYSSZ010000131.1:0-11513 GCF_043720215.1 Flavobacterium sp.
TCAATAGTTACCGCGCCATTTATCTGGTTATTGACCACGTCGACAGATTTTATTTTAGATATTCTAAAAATAAAACCAACTGCCGACGGAAAAGTAACCGAAGAAGAAATAAAAGCAATTATCAAAGAAGGAACCGAAGGCGGAGAAGTTCAAGAAATTGAGCAAGATATTGTGGAACGTGTTTTTCATATTGGTGACAGGAAAGTAAATTCACTAATGACGCACAGAAATTCATTAGTCTATTTATCGATCGAAGACGATGATATTAAATCTCTAAAAGAGAAAATGCTAAATGAATTGCACTCTGTTTACCCAGTTTGTCAAGATAATCTCGATGAAGTTATAGGAATTGTCTTTCTAAAAGATTTATTTGCCAGTTTCGAAAAAGGAAACTTCGATTTGAAAGCCATTACAAAAGAACCAGTCTATTTTATCGAGCATACATCAGCATATAAAGCCTTAGAAATATTCAAAAAATCTAAAGTCCATTATGCCTTAGTGACTGATGAGCACGGAATGATACAAGGAATTATAACCCTAAACGACATTCTCGAAGCTCTTGTAGGTGATGCAGCCGATTTTTACGAAGAAGAATTTCAGCTAAACGCCCGTGAAGACGGAACGTGGCTCGTAGACGGACATTATTCGTTACACGATTTTTTGACCTATTTCGACATGGATGATCTAATAAATGATTATGATGTAACCACAGTTAGTGGACTTATCATGACCGAGTTATCTTATATTCCAAAAGTAGGAGAGAAGCTAATCTGGAACAAAATGCAACTCGAAGTAATCGATATGGACGGAGTAAAAATCGATAAGGTTTTAGTAAGTTCATTAACAGAAAATAAAAAATAATAATAATCAAGAACGAATAGTTTGGGCTTTCTCAGGAAATTACATTCCCGTTTTTCGCTTTAATCTTTGCTTTTCTAAAGAAAAAAAGCAAAGGATTTCCGCTTCAACCGGGGTTAAAAAGCCAATTATTCGCCTACTTGAAAATAGTTTTTAGAAATTTTTTTTGTATTAACACGGAAATCTAAAATCTGAAATCTAAAATCTAAAATAAAATGACAGAAGGCAATTTCGTAGACTACACAAAAATATATGTTTCATCCGGAAAAGGAGGGAAAGGTTCTACGCACTTACATAGAGAAAAATTTATAGAAAAAGGAGGACCGGACGGAGGAGATGGTGGTCGTGGAGGACACGTATATCTAGTTGGTAACAAAGGACTATGGACATTATTTCACCTAAAATTCGCACGTCACGTAAAAGCAGGACATGGCGGAGATGGTGGTAGTTCCCGAAGTACAGGAAGTGATGGCGAAGACAAATATATCGAAGTTCCTTTAGGAACTGTAGTTCGTGACAAAGAAACAAACGAAATCCTTTTCGAAATAACTGAAGACGGAGAAAAAAGAATCATCGCCGAAGGCGGAAAAGGAGGTTTAGGGAACTGGCATTTTCGTTCGTCAACGAACCAAACGCCACGATATTCGCAACCAGGATTACCAGCCCAAGAAGCTGATATTGTTCTGGAATTAAAAGTATTGGCCGATGTTGGATTAGTTGGCTTTCCAAATGCTGGAAAATCAACGTTATTGTCAGTGCTAACATCCGCAAAACCAAAAATTGCAGATTATCCGTTTACAACATTAAAACCAAATTTAGGAATTGTTGCCTATCGTGATTTTCAATCCTTTGTAATAGCTGATATTCCAGGAATTATAGAAGGAGCAGCTGAAGGAAAAGGATTAGGACATTATTTCTTGCGTCATATTGAAAGAAATTCGACACTATTATTTCTTGTTCCAGCTGATGCTGATGATATTAAGAAAGAATACGATATTCTGTTAGACGAATTGCGTAGATACAATCCAGAGATGTTAGACAAGGATCGTTTAATTGTCGTTTCAAAATGTGATATGCTCGATGCAGAATTGCAAGTGGAAATGAAAAAACAACTAGACAAAGATTTCAAAGGAATACCTTATATGTTTATATCTTCAGTTGCTCAACAAGGATTAACGGAGTTGAAAGACAAATTATGGGCTATGTTAAATACCGAGGTATAATACTATTTGTATGAAAAAAATAATGAGCAATTCTTTTCTTTGCAGTTTATTTTTATTGTTTTTTACTCAACTAGTAATTGGACAATGTCCTGCAAATCCTGAATTTAACGAATCTATCCCTAAAAGAGATTTAAGAGGTGTTTTTGTGGCGTCAGTAAGTAGCCTAGATTGGCCAACAAATCGTACAGCAACACCAGCTGTGCAACAAGCTGAACTAAGAACTATTTTAGATAATCTCAAAGTAAATGGTTACAATACTGTTTTCTTGCAAATACGACCAGAAAGCGATGCGTTATATGCATCAACAAACGAACCTTGGTCCTATTGGCTAACGGGAGCACAAGGAACCGCTCCAACACCTTTATGGGATCCTTTAGCTTTTGCAATAACAGAAGCTCATGCTCGTGGTCTGGATTTACATGCATGGCTAAATCCCTATAGAGTAAAACAAACTTCCGCTATGGTTTTGGCTTCAAATAATGTAGCCAGTTTACATCCTACTTGGACTTTTCAAGCTAAATTAAATGCTACGGATACTGCATTGTCTCTAAAAATGCTAAATCCGGGGATTCCAGCTGTAAGAGATTATTTGGTTACAATAATACAAGATATAGCTACTAGATATGATATTGATGGAATACATTTTGATGATTATTTTTATCCATATACTGGAATGGAAATACCTGCACAAGATGCGCAAACGTACATAGATTATAATTCAACGGCAATTGCCACAATTGAAGATTGGAGAAGAAATAATGTAAACTTAATGATAGGAATGGTTTATGATGCCATACAAACGATAAACACAACTTATAATAAAAACATAGTATTTGGTGTCAGTCCATTTGGAATTTGGAAATCAGGTACGCCAACCGGAATTACAGGAAACTCTTCTTATTTTGCTCAATTTTGTGATCCAATTACATGGCTTACAGCTGGTAAAGTTGATTATCTAGCACCACAGTTGTATTGGAAAATTACTGGGGCACAAGATTATATAACACTTTCTAAATGGTGGAATGACCAAGTTAAACTTAGAAATAAGCAATTGTATTTGAGCCAAGCGTATTATAGAATGACAGATGCTAGTAATTGGGCAGTTACCGAAATTCAAAATCAAATTATCCAAGACAGAGCTGCTAATATGGATGCCACTTTTGGGCAAATTGCTTATAGATATACATCTATTAAAAATAATGATAAAACAATAAATACTGCATTAAACGCAGCACAATATCAGTACAAATCTTTTGCACCACCTATTTTAGGAATAGGAAAAGATATAGTTTGTCCAAATGTTCCAACTAATATTAGAATAGAAGGATTGTATGTAAAATGGGATACACCAACTGTTGCGCCTGATGGAGATTTGCCAGTAAAGTATGTGGTTTATGCTTTCGATAATGCAGCGCAAGCATTAACAAATAAAGAGGACGGATCTAAAATAGTAGATATTGTTACAGGAAATCAATTATTGGTTACGGCTGGGTTAACAACTAAATATTTTGTAGTATCGTCATTAGATAAAAACAATAACGAAAATGGAGATTTTACACAGCCTTTTCTTAGTATAACAAGTCAGAGTTTAGTAAATGAAAATACATTAAATATTTATCCAAATCCTTTTTCAGAACAATTTATCATTTATAATGAAAATAATGATTTATTAGGAAAAGCGGAAGTTAAGATCTATGATTTGTCAGGGAAACAAGTTTTTAGTCAAATTTTCGATAACAATACCAACGAATTTAAAATTAAACCTAACAATCTTAAAAAAGGATTTTACTTAGGAAAAATAACTCTAGAAAAGGGAAATAGTAAAACGTTTAAAGTTATAAAAGAATAGGAATAGTAATAAAAAATCATAAAAAAGGCACTCAACGAGTGCCTTTTTTGTTAATCTATAAATTAGGAATTCTTAAAACTTGACCTGGATAAATCTCATCTGGATCTTGTAGCATAGGTTTGTTTGCTTCAAAAATAACATCATATTTAGTTGCGTCATCATAATAGGTTTTAGCAATTTTAGATAACCAATCGCCTGATACGACTGTATGATATCTTGCTTCTGGAGCAGGAGTAGCAACAGTCATTTGGTTATCAACCGTTTCTACACCATCAACATTCCCTAAAGCCAAAACAATTTTTTCTGAGTCTGCTTGTTGATCTACTTCACCACTCACAGCTACAGAATCATCTGGCATTACTGAAACTTTTAATGTTTTAAAAGGCAAACCTAAAGCTTGAACATGAGCTAATAAAGCACTTGCTTTCAATTGTGATTTCTCTTCAGCTGGAGCTGCTTCTTCTTTTGCGCCAAATAATTTTTTTCCAGCACCTTTAATAAACGAAAATAATCCCATAATTAATTTTTTTTAATTGTTATTAACTCAAATTTAGCAAATTAAATGCCAACGTTGAAAAATCTTACTAATAAATTTCAATTAAATTATGATTTTTTAACAACTATTTGATTTTGAGCTTATAAGTTAAAGTTATCTTAACAAACTATTTTTAGTAGTTCATTTTTCTTGATTTTTTTAAGAAATAAATTATATTCGCACCACTAAAAAATAAAATCATGAAAAAATTAATTTTATCCTTAATTGTTTCTATAATGCTTGTTCCTACAAGTGTTAAAGCAGATGAAGGAATGTGGTTCCTAATGTTCATAGAACGTTTAAATCACAGAGATATGCAAAAATTAGGTTTGCAACTAACTGCTCAAGAAATTTACAGCATCAACAATCACAGTTTAAAAGATGCTATCGTTCAGTTTAATGGTGGTTGTACTGCCGAAGTAATTTCAAAAGAGGGATTAGTATTAACAAATCATCACTGTGGTTACGATGCAATTGCTGAGCTTTCTACTGCTGAAAAAAATCTTCTAAAAGATGGTTTCTGGGCAGAGAATAGACAAGCAGAAATTAAACCTTCTAGTTTATTCGTGCGTTTTTTCGTTCGTATGGACGATTGTTCTAAACGTATTTTAGCAAAAGTTAACCCTTCAATGACCGAATTGGAGCGTGAAGCAGCTATCAATAAAGAAATCGCTTTAATCGAAAAAGAAAATAACGAAGGCGGTAAATACACTGTTTCTGTTCGTCCTTTCTTTCAAGGAAATGAATATTACTATTTCGTTTACCAAGATTATAAAGACGTTCGTTTAGTAGGAACTCCTCCTGAAAGTTTAGGGAAATTTGGAGGAGATACTGACAACTGGGAATGGCCACGTCACACTGCCGATTTCTCTATGTTCCGTATTTACGGAGATGTTAACGGAAATCCAGCAGATTATGCTGCGAATAATGTTCCGTTAAAACCAAAACATTACTTGCCAGTTAATTTAGGTGGCGTAAAAGAAAATGATTTTGCTATGATTTTAGGTTATCCAGGTCGTACGAATCGTTGGATGCCAGCTGGAGGGATTGAGCAAAATGTAAAATTTGCTTATCCTGCTTGGGTTGAAGGAGCAAAAACTGGAATGGACGGAATGAAAAAGTATATGGATCAAAGTGAAGCGCTTAATCTTGTATATGCTTCAAAATATGCAGGTACTGCAAACTACTGGAAAAACCGTCAAGGGATGATAGATGCGTTATCTAAATTTGGTACTGCAAAATCTAAAGCGGCTCAAGAAGCTAAATTTAACAAATGGGCAAACTTACCAGCAAACAAAGCTAAATACGGAAATGTTGTTTCAAATATTAATAATTTCTATGCTTTAACAAACGAAAAAGCACGTCACGATAACTATTTACAACAATTGTTCAGAACTAGTGCTTTCGGTACTATCGGAAGAACTTTAGGAAAACAAATGGATTCATATGCTAAAGGTGATGCTGCAAAACGCGCTCAATTAGCTCCAGCGATTTCTGGAATGGCAGAAGAAATGTTTAAAGAATTGCATCTTCCTGCTGAAAAAGATATTATGGCTGCGCAATTAAAATTGTATGCAACTAAATCTGTGGGTTACGCTATTGCTCCAGCGGTAGATAAATTAGCCAAAGAAAACAACAATGATTTTATTAAATATGTAAATGCTGCTTTCGACTTAAGTATTTTTACTTCAAAAGAAAGAATCAATGCGTTTTTAGCATTGCCAAGTCAAGGTTTATTAGATAATGATCCTTTGTATGTGCTTTCTAATGATATGTTGACACACTTTACGTCAAAATCTGATGCTATTGCAAAAGCACAAAACGATTATGGATCTTCATTCCGTTTATTGGTTGAAGGTTTACGTGAGTCTAAAATTGGCGCTATCAAATATCCAGATGCTAACTCAACTTTGCGTTTAACTTACGGAAAAGTGCGTTCGTTACCAGCTGACAAACGTAATGATGCTAAAGTAAATAATTATACAACTCTTGATGGTCAAGTTAAGAAATACAAAAAAGGAGATCAAGAATTTGATTTACCAGTTCGTGTATTAGAGATGAATAAGAACAAAGATTTTGGTCGTTTTGCAGATAAAGATGGTTCACTTCACGTAAATTTCTTAACAGACAATGACATTACAGGAGGAAACTCAGGTTCGCCAGTTCTTAACGGAAAAGGAGAATTAATTGGTCTTGCTTTCGACGGAAATATTGAAGCTATGGCTGGTGATGTTATTTTTGATTCTAAATTACAAAGAACTATCAATGTTGATATTCGTTATGTGCTTTGGGTGATCGAGAATTTCTCAGGAGCTAAACATATTGTGGATGAAATGACTTTGGTGAAATAATCACTATAAAAAAAATAAAATTGAACCGTTTCATTCTTGGAGCGGTTTTTTTATTGATAGCATTTCCTTACTTTTGAAAAATGAAACAAATTGCCTTTGTATTTCTATTATTACCATTGTTTGTTTGGTCGCAAACAACATTCGATAAAGCTAAAATTCTTTTCGAACAAGGAGAGTATGCTTCAGCAGAAACTTTATTTGAAAACTATCTAAAAACCAATCCAACCAATACTAAAACCATCGAATATTTAGGTGATATTGCGGGACACCAACGAGAATGGGATAATGCAATTTATTATTATAAAAAACTGAGAATCACATTTCCGAAAAATGCTAATTATTGGTACAAGTTTGGTGGAGCTTTAGGAATGAAAGCTAAATCGGTCAATAAATTTAAAGCACTCGGAATGATTGATGATATAGAAAGTGCTTTTCTAACCGCTGCAAGACTCGATTCAAAACACATAGAAACTCGCTGGGCTTTAGTGGTTTTGTACGTCGAATTGCCAGGAATTATTGGCGGAAGTGAAGTAAAAGCTACTAAATACGCTAATGAATTAGCAGCTATAACAGAAGTAGACGGTTACCTTGCAAAAGGTTATATTGATGTGTATTTCAAACGCTATCAAGATGCCGAAAAAAATTATAGAAAATCTTATGAAATTGGTCATTCAAAAACCACATTCAATAAATTATATGATTTATATTTGAATAAATTGAAGGACAAACAAAAAGCTCAAAAATTAAAAGAAGAATTCGATAAAAAAGTTTAATCGAATATTTGGTTAATCATTAATTCGATTTGCCATATAAACGAATAACCGAATAAACAAACAACAGAAATGCGTACACATTTTATCGCCATCGGTGGCAGCGCCATGCACAATTTAGCATTGGCATTACATAATAAAGGATATCAAGTTACAGGAAGTGATGATGCTATTTTCGAACCATCAAAATCACGTTTAGAAAAAAAAGGACTCATGCCTTTAGAACTTGGTTGGTTTCCTGAAAAAATTACGTCAGATATCGAGTCGATAATTCTAGGAATGCACGCCAAAGCCGATAATCCAGAATTGCTAAAAGCAGAAGAATTAGGGCTGAAAATATATTCGTATCCTGAATTCTTATTCGAACAATCTAAAAATAAAACACGTGTTGTTATAGGTGGTTCTCACGGAAAAACCACAATAACATCTATGATTTTACACGTGATGCATTATCATAATATTGAAGTCGATTATATGGTTGGTGCGCAACTGGAAGGCTTTGATACCATGGTGCATCTTACCGAAGAAAATGATTTTATCGTTTTGGAGGGTGATGAATATTTGTCTTCACCAATTGATAGAAGACCAAAATTTCATTTATACCAACCTAATATTGCCTTAATTTCAGGAATTGCTTGGGATCATATAAATGTGTTTCCAACGTATGAAAACTATGTAGAGCAGTTTGAAATTTTTATTCAAAAAATTACCAATGGCGGAATTTTAGTTTACAATGAAGACGATTCGGAAGTAAAAAGAGTTGCCGAAGCTTCGACAAATCCTATCAGACGAATTCCGTATCACACGCCAAAATATTCGGTAAATGATGGAATAACTTTGCTAGAAACACCAGAAGGAGATATGCCAATCGAAGTTTTTGGAGCACATAATCTTAATAATCTGGCTGGAGCCAAATGGATTTGCCAAAATATGGGTGTCGATGAAGCCGATTTTTATGAAGCTATTGCAAGTTTCAAAGGTGCTTCAAAAAGATTAGAAAAAATTGCTGAAAGCAAAACAAAAGTAGCTTACAAAGATTTTGCGCATTCGCCAAGTAAAGTTGCCGCTACAACCAAAGCTGTAAAAGAACAATATCCTAACAGAAAAGTCGTGGCTTGTTTGGAGCTCCATACTTATAGTAGTTTGAATGCCGAATTTCTTAAAGAATATGAAGGCGCTTTAGAATATGCCGATGTTGCCGTTGTTTTCTACTCGCCCGATGCCGTAAAAATAAAACAACTCGAAGAAGTTACGTATGAGCAAATCGCAAAAGCTTTTAACCGCAAAGATTTAATTATTTATACCAATCCAAAAGATTTTAAAGATTATTTATTTAACCTTAATCTCGAAAATTCTGCATTATTATTAATGAGTTCTGGAAATTATGGCGGATTAAATTTTGATGAGGTAAAAGAACTTATAGGTTAATTCCCGTATTTATAATGTCCAACGATTTCATAACTGAACAAACAATCTTGAAGAACTTGTCCATTTCCTACATTATGAACAATCATTGGGCGTTTTCCGTCCAATGATTTTTTATTTGTAATAATTCCTATGTGTGGTAATTTGTTATTTATCAGCCAAGTTACAATTTCACCAACTTTATAATCATCAGAATTATTTGTAATCTTTAATTTTTGACCTTTTCTCGAAAAGAATATTTCTAAGTTAGGAACTCGTCTATGATCTATATTTGTATCAGGTTTTGTTAATCCCCATTTTTTTAAATTTGGATATTTTGAGAAATTAGTTTTCAAATCTATATGAACCTCTTTTTGTAAATCAATGTTTAATTTTCTATATGAACGAATAACAACATCTGTGCAAACGCCTTTATTTTTTGGAATATCTCCATTTGGATATTTTATGGCAAAATAAGACGGATCGTAATCGATATTCTTGTCAATTATAGAAATAGCAGCGTCAGATAATTGTTCGTCAAAGGTTTTTATACTAGTTTTTCGGCTAGTATTTTCTTTAGAATTATAACTACAAGTAAAAAAAGATAAAGAGAATAGTATAAGATAAATTACTTTCATTATTTTGTATTTATATTAGTAACGTAAAAAACACGAATATAATTGTATAAGCCATGGAACAAAATCTCTCTATAAAAAATTGGTCAGAAGACGATCAGCCACGAGAAAAACTCATGCTAAAAGGGAAGCAAGTTTTAAGCGATGCCGAGTTGGTTGCAATTCTTATTGGTTCGGGAAGTAGATCGGAAAGCGCTGTGCAATTATCGCAACGCATTTTGTCTAGTGTCGATAATAATTTGAATGCATTAGGAAAACTATCCATCAAACAGTTAACCGAGTTTAAAGGAATTGGCGAGGCAAAAGCTATCTCTATCGTTGCTGCAACCGAATTAGGTCGTCGTCGTCGAGCAGAAGAAACAGTGGAACTCAAAAAAATTACTTCTAGTAAAGCAGTTTTCGATATTATGCAACCTATTATTGGGGAATTAGTACACGAGGAATTTTGGGTTTTATTTCTAAACAATGCTAACAAAGTGATATATAAATCACAGATTAGCAAAGGAGGAATTACAGGAACCGTTGTCGATGTTCGTATGGTTTTTAAAATGGCATTAGAACAAAATGCAACTTCAATAATCTTAACACACAATCATCCTTCAGGAAAACTAGAAGCGAGCGATGCCGATAAAAATATTACAAAGCAACTAAAATTAGCGGGACAACAACTGTCAATTCCTGTTTTAGATCACATTATTGTTACCGAAAACGATTATTTAAGTTTTCAAGACGCAAATATTTTTTAGTTTATGAAAAACAGAATAAAACATATTTTTTTCGATTTAGATCACACACTTTGGGATTTTGATAAAAATTCAGAGTTGGCTTTCGAACGAATATTAAATAATTATTTTCCAAACATTAAAGTGGAAGATTTCATAGCTGTTTATGCGCCAATTAATCAATCTTGTTGGAAATTGTATCAAAAAGATAAAATCACACACCAAGAATTGCGTTACAAAAGACTAAAAGATACTTTCGATATTTTGAATCATGATATTTCAGACAATCAAATTGATGTGATTTCGGATCAATATATCGAATTTTTGCCCGATTTTAATCATTTGTTCGACAACGCGATCGAAGTTTTAAATTTCTTAAATGATAAGTATCAATTGCATATAATTACCAATGGTTTTGCCGAAGTGCAATATAAAAAACTAAACAATTCTAATATTAGTCATTATTTCAAAACTATTACAAATTCGGAATTAGCAGGAGCTAAAAAACCAAACCCAATTATTTTTGAACACGCTTTAAACGTTGCCAATGCTCAAAAAAATGAAAGTGTTATGATAGGAGATTGCCTAGATGCGGATGTAAATGGCGCCTTAGATTTTGGTATAGAAGCAATTTTCTTTAATCCAAATCAAATAAAAGTGATACAAAGTGTCAATCAAATTGCTAACTTAGCAGAACTAAAAAAACTTTTTTAAAATGAAAAATAGATTATTTTTAATAGTACTTACTTTAATTTCAAGTTTGTCCTTTTCTCAATCAACTTTGAATGATTATGAAATGGCAATTATCCCTTCAAAATTTGAGTTTCAAAATGAAGACAATGAATATAGGATTAACACCACAATTAAATCTTTTTTAAAGCAAAAAGGATTCGAAGTTTATGTTTCGACCGATGTTTTACCAGAAGGATTTATAGATTACAATTGCAATAAAGTTTTTGTAAACGTCATCGAAGAAAACACTATGTTTTCTACAAAGCTAAAAATCGAGTTTAAAGATTGTAGGCAGGTAGTTTTGTTTACTACTGATTTAGGAGAAAGTAGAGAAAAAGAATTGGCAAAAGCATACAATCAAGCTTTGCTTTTAACCTTAAAATCTTTCGACAAAGCAAAGTATAAGTTTTCAGGAAAAACCTATTATGATGAGG
>NZ_JAYSSZ010000132.1:0-4013 GCF_043720215.1 Flavobacterium sp.
CCGCGCTCAGCAACCCCATGCGCGCAAGTGCGCCGAGGAAGAGGTCGTTGCTCATTCTGCTGTTCAGGTTTCCCGCGCCCGCGGCTTATCATAGGCACACTTGCTTGTAAACAATACCTGTTTTACGATAATATTCTCTAATATCAATTTCAGCAAAGTAATTAGGTGGAACCATCGTATAAACTACATCTGCTCCTGTGAAAGTTTCTGTAAGAAAGCTTTCATCATCTAATGACCCAATAGCTGCAATTGCTCCTAAATTTTCAATAGCTTGTATTTTTTCAACATTACTGCTTATCACAGTTACTTGATGTCCTTTTTGCACTAACTGTTGTGTTAATGGTTTACCTATGTTCCCTAAAGAACCTGTTAAAATAATTTTCATCTTTTTTTAAGTTTAAATATTGATGCAAATTTCAGTAACATTTAAAGCTTAAAAATAGCCAAATCAACTTTTGTAGTAGTCTTTTCAATGTTTTTTGATAATATTTTTTTTGAATAAAAAATGTGTTCTTAAATTATTTTTTGCTCTTTTTGTATTGATATCATTGCAAACTTATCTCTTAAAATTTTCATATCCTCACTCACTTTTTTATCCAAAACCTTTGCATAATGTTGGGTAGTTCTAAGGTTCTTATGACCTAGCATTTTACTTACGCTTTCTATTGGAACACCATTTGTAAGTGTTACAGTTGTTGCAAAAGTATGTCGGGCAATGTGAAAGGTTAATTCTTTTTCAATCTCGCAAACGCCAGCTATTTCTTTTAGATAAGCATTCATTTTTTGATTGGTTAAAATTGGCAAAAGTCTATCTTCGTTATTGCTTTTTGGATGATCTGAATATTTATCAATAATCATTTGTGTTACTGGAAGAATTGGAATTTTAGAAGCCGTTTCGGTTTTCTGTCTGTGGGTAAATATCCACTTCTCACCATCAATACCGATGCTTATATGCGATTTGGTTAAGTTTTTGACATCTATGTACGCCAAACCAGTAAAACAGCTAAAAAGGAATATATCACGAACCAATGATAATCTTTCGGTTTTAAAATCTTTTTCGATTATTCTTTGAATTTCTTCTTCAGATAAATAAACTCGTTCGACTTCTTTAACTTTTGATTTGTAATTCGCAAATGGATTTTTGTCTATCCAATCATTGGCCAGACAAAGCTTGATTATTTTACTAAAATTCTTGATGTATTTAACGGCTGTATTATTAGCGCAGTTCCGAACGCTTCTTAACCAGAATTCATAATCGGTTACAAATGCGTGATCTATTTTGTTTATCTCAATATCCGAAACTTTGTATTTCCATTGCAGGAACTCGATGGTGTGGCTCAACGAAGTTTTGTAACGTTCTAATGTTCCTGGTGCATATTCTTTCCCAACCAATTCTTTGATTTTGTTGTTGTGGTCTTGGAATATTGGGATTAGCATTCTTTGACGCTGTTCGGTTCCTAATAATTTTTCTTTGAAATTTTCAATCGTTAAGTTCTCGTTTCGGTGCATTAATTCCATTTGTGCATTGAAAACTTTCGTTTTCATCAAATCAAGGTAACTATTTATTGAACGTGCTTCTTCTGTTGTGCCTTTCATTTTAGATAGTTCGGAGGACCATTTGGAGTTATCGACAAATTTCTTGGTGCTGAACTCTAATCGTTTTCCGTCAACTGTTAAGCGCACATAAATTGGGAGTTGTCCTGCTGCATTGGCTTTTGTGCTTTTAGCATAAAAATACAAAGTGATTTTTGTTTTCATAGTGGTAACCTTTTAATTAGTATTCAATTTAGTTTCAAAATCAATATCAAACAAGATGTTCAAATAGTAAACTTGTCGATGAACAAGTGATTGAACTGGTTGTTTGAAATGTTTAAAGGATTTAGCGAGACCCTAATTTTTGAAAATTCTAGGGTCTCGATTTTATCTCTTTAGAGATAAGATTAAATGAATATTTTGGTTAGCACATAAAAGAAAAAACCCCGTAAATCATAAGATTTACGAGGTTTTGATTGCCTTTGTTTAGCAACTGGCGGAGAAAGAGGGATTCGAACCCCCGGACCTGTTACAGTCAACAGTTTTCAAGACTGCCGCATTCGACCGCTCTGCCATTTCTCCAGTATATCGCTATCATTGCTGATTGCGAGTGCAAATATAGTAACCTTTTTTGATTATCAAAAATAAAACTCAATAAAACAAAAAATTTTTTAAAGTAAATTTATTAACTAATTCATTTTTAAAAACTTAAATACAAATAAAATATTTTAGTAAGCTACATATTCCATTATTTCGAGCCCATAACCTATCATTCCAACGCGTTTTGCATGTTCTGCATTAGATACTAATCTTATTTTAGAAATATCTATATCATGAAGAATTTGCGCTCCAATTCCGAAGTCTTTTGCATCAATAATAATTTTAGGCGCTTTCATTTCTCCTTTAGATTGTAAAACTTTAAGTTCAGAAATTCTATTTAATAAACTTACTGATTGCATATCTTGATTAATGAAAATAACAGCTCCTCTACCGGCTTCGTTTATTACTTTAAACATATCGTCAAGTTGTTTGTCAGCATTATTCGTCAATGTGCCTAATAAATCGTTATTTACTTGCGATGAGTTAATTCTAGTTAGTATAGATTCTCCTAAATTCCAAGTTCCTTTAGTTAATGCTATGTGAATTTGTTTATTTGTAGTTTGCTCATAGGCTCTTAATCTAAAAGCTCCAAAACGGGTTTCAATATCAAAATCTTCTTTTTTTACAATCAAACTATCATGTTGCATTCTATAAGCAACTAAATCTTCTATTGAAACGAGTTTTAAATCAAACTTTTTAGCCACTTCAACTAATTGAGGTAAACGTGCCATTGTACCATCTTCGTTCATGATTTCTACAATAACTCCTGCAGACTTGAAACCAGCGAGTCTTGCAAAATCTATTGCAGCTTCCGTATGTCCTGTCCTCCTTAACACTCCTCCTTGTTTAGCTACTAAAGGAAAAATATGTCCTGGTCGTGCTAAATCGTATGGTTTTGTATTTGAATCTATTAAAGAAAGTATTGTTTTTGCTCTATCTGATGCAGATATACCAGTAGTAACTCCATTTCCTTTTAAATCGACAGAAACGGTAAAAGCTGTTTCCATATGATCGGTATTATTAGAAACCATAGCTCTTAAACCCAATTCTTTACAACGACTCTCGGTAAGTGGTGCACATATTAAACCACGACCGTGTGTTGCCATAAAGTTTATCATTTCTGGTGTTACTTTTTCGGCAGCAGCAAGAAAATCACCTTCGTTTTCGCGGTCTTCATCATCAACTACAATAATTACTTTACCTTTGCGAATGTCTTCAATTGCTTCTTCAATAGTATTTAACTTAATCTTCTCAGTAATCATTATAATTGTGATTTATTGCGCTCTGCAAATTTAGTATATATTTTTTTTAATGGTTCTGTTATACCATCGAAACTTATATTTCCGCTATCGTTAATTGCTTTTCTCGTTAAATAAATTGCTAGTGGAACCAATAAGAAAAACGATATCCAAGCTCCAAAAAAAGGTGTTATTCCAGATTCTTGTGCAACTTTTTTCCCAAATGTGTTTAGAAAATGAAAGGTAATAAATATCAGCATAGCAAAAACTATTGGCAAACCCAATCCTCCTTTTCTAATAATAGAGCCAAGTGGTGCTCCTATAAAAAACATTAATATACAGGCAAATGCGATTACAAATTTCTCGTGAATCGATAACCAATAATTATTAATATCTTTCTTCTTGTACCCTAATGAAAAATTATTTATTTCGAAATTTTGCTTAGAACTTAAAGCATCACTAGCAGCAATTTCTAAAATTTTAGATTTTTCCGTTTTACTTAAAAAACTAGTAAGTGCGGGTGTTTTAGATCTTTTTGGTCTTAATGAATCTGGTTGTAGAAGAACATCAACTCGCCGGTGCGCGCATCAACCTTGGGATGTGCCGAAATCCCGTCGAGCGGCACCCACGGCGCGAGACCAA
>NZ_JAYSSZ010000133.1:0-4008 GCF_043720215.1 Flavobacterium sp.
TGCTTATGATCAAACAGATGACAACAAAACTATATTGCCATTCAGTAGCTCTGGTCCAACTGTTGATGGAAGAATGAAACCAGAAATTTTGGCTCCAGGATCTAAAATAAAATCATCTTGTTCTTCATCAAGTAGGGAGACTCGAGCTTCTAACAAGTTATGTTCAAAAAGCGGAAGTAGTATGGCTGCTCCTTTTGTAGCTTCATTAGTTATTAAAATTCTTGAAAAAGAACCAAATTTAAATATAAAACAAATTCGAGAAAAACTATTTAAGGCGTGTGATCCAGCAGTTTTTCCTAATAATAATTTGGAAATTTTTAGAGCAGGAAATGGTTATGTAAATCCAAATAAAATAATCAAATAAAACACATCGTTATGGAAAATTATATCACAAATTATAGAAGAAACAGACCCAATAATAATTTATACGAATCTTTAAATTATTTCAATCAAAACGAACAAGTAGTCACAACCAGACCAGCCAATATAAAGGATTGGTGTGCTATTAGAAATCAAATTGCTTATATTTTAGGACAAGCCGAATTAGATTGGATTGATCCTTATGATGTGGGAAATCGAGGCAGATCAATAGGAGAAGCAGAAACAAACCCTGATGGAAGCTTTAAAATGATTGATCAACTCGAAGAATATTGGAGAGGTGTAAGAGGCACAAGAGCAAATCCGCCAAGTTATCAAAATGTAAATCCTAGAAACACTGCTTTGGCATCGGCTAGAGGTCAAAATGCGTGGAGTGCGGCTTTTGTTTCTTGGGCTATGAGAACTGCTGGGGTTGAAGAATCTGACGGGTTTGTGTTTAGTATGAGACATATTACTTATGTGGTTCAAGCTTTGAGCAACGCAAGAAAAAACGATGCTTCAAAACCAGTTTGGCTAGTTGATAACACAAATGCTGTAGAAGTAGGTGATATTCTATGTTTTAATAGAGTAAATGATAACGGCGTAATGAGTAATCATGCCTTAAATGGATTGGCTAGACTTTATCTTGATGCAAACAACAATGTTCGTGATTTGGAAGGTGTAGGAGGAGTATCCCATTGTGATGTAGTGAAAGAAATAATAGTCGAAAATAATAGAAAATTTGCAGTAGTCGTTGGAGGAAATAAAAGAAGCAATGGTACTGTTGCTTCAGTACGGATACGTTTGAATAATAACGATACTATTTTAAATCCTGCCGCAGTAAGAAATCCAGGTAGTTGTTTTGGAATTATTAAATTAGGGTCAGTTTGCACTCCAAGAATAACAGAATCAATTACTGAAGGCGAAGACGAATCGCTCCACCAACCTTTTTTTACAAATGCTTTTCTTTTTAGAAGAAATGCAAACAACCCAAATACTTTAAATGTGATTTTTGAAGGTGATTCTTGGCTTGATTATCCAATTCCTCGTGTGCTTGATTTGTACGACACCATTTCGGATAGAAACCAAAGCTTGAATCTAAATAGTTTGCACTTGGCAAAATTTGGAGAAACCACTAGTGATATGTTTAATGATAAAGCAAACTTTGTTCAATACATCAGTAACTATAGAATCGATAGAATATATTTTAGTGGTGGAGGTAATGATGTTTTTCCACAACTTGGGACAATATTAAATCCTGGAATTACTAGCTTTAGTACTAATTTTTTCACAGATCAATCTAAACTAAACGATTTGCAAAACACAGCTTCTGGAGATGAATTGTTTAGAAAATGCATTTTATATAAAAGATATCTAAACACTCAGGTGTTTGAAAATGCACTTTTCAATACAGCTAACCTGAACAGAATTTTCAATACAATTGCAACAAATTATTTAGGATTTGGAAGTATTGTCAATTCAAACTCAACGCCAAATACTAAATTTTATATGCATACCTACGATTATCCGTTGTATAAATTAGGTGTAAGACCATCGTTAGTCAATGTAAGTTTGCCACTCGGACCTTGGATAAAACCAGTATTTGATCGATTACATATAAACGATGAAATTTTAAGATGCTATATTATAATCAGACTTCTAGATAAATTTCATTATTTATTAAACTGTATAAAAGCAATATTTATTCAAAGAAGATATCAATTTCAAACTCAAATTATCGATTTTCGAGGATTGCTAAATGGCTCACAATATTGGAGAGACGAAATACATCCCAACTCAGCTGGAGCTTCAAGATTATCAACTAGAGTTAATTTTTAATCTTAAAACTACTACTGTTATGAGATTTAGAAACACACAAAACGGGCTAACGGTAACGGCAATATGCGGCACAACTTGCTGCCTATTGTCGTTTGATATGGATGTTAATAAAACAAAAGGATTACTTGGTTTTGCTATCGAAAGAGAAGACAAAACAGAGCATGAAAAATATTTCCTTAAAGGATTTAAGTATTTTGAAGGAACAGAATCTAGAACAGATAACGGTCAATTATTTACCACATTCGAGCAGCCAATACAATCTTTTTTATGGGAAGATTTTACTGTCAAAGAAAAACATCAATACATCTATACAATTATTCCCGTTTTTGGGAAACCGAAACTTCTTAAATATGGAAAAAGTTGTGCTATTACAGTAAATACGCCAACTAACAAGTTGGCTGAACACGAAGTCTATTTTAATAGAGGTGTAGCTGGAAGCAATGCGTATGCTAGCAAGTTTAAAAACAAAAAACCAAGTGAAATGAATCCTGACGAACAACAGAAAGCACTTCAATGGTTGTCCAGAGGTCTTTTTGAAGCTTTAATTGGGTTTGTGGAATCTGCAGCAGACAGTAACTATCAATTGCGTGCAGCACTTTACGAATTTGAATATCCGCCAGTACTTGAAGCTTTCAAAAAAGCATTTGAAGAGAGAAATGTCGATGTTCAAATTGTTTACGATTCTGTAGGGCAGAAAGAAAAAAATGAACACGCTATTTCAACAGCAAATCTTCCAGAATCAATTCTAACCCCAAGAAATAATGTGCCTAATATTTCGCATAATAAATTTATTATTTTGCTTAAAAACAATAAACCTATTACTGTTTGGACGGGTTCTACTAACATTACTGAGAAAGGGATTTTTGGACAATGTAATACTGGACACATTATAAAAAATGAAGCTATTGCTCAAAAATATTTTGAATACTGGAAATGTCTTCATTCTGATCCTGAACAGGCAATTATTAAAAATAAAACTTCTGAAATTCAAAAAGAGTTGAAAGCGGAAGAAATACCAAATGGAACATCCGTTTTTTTTAGCCCTAGAAAAACAAAAGACATTCTTAAAACGTATTCAGATTTTCTAAATAACTCCAATTCATTAATCTGTGGAATGTTTCCTTTTTCTTTTAATAAATTAATAAAAGAAGCAGTTGTAAGACAAACAGATCAATTAAAATATATTTTGATTGACAAACAAGATAAAAACACCACATTTGTAAACAATGATTTTGATAATGTTATCGTATATGGTGGTTATTTTAAAGAGCCGTTGTTCGATTGGTTAAAAGAGACAAGTGCAGGAAGTTTGTTTAAAAGCGGCACCAATTTTATACACAATAAAATAGTATTGATAGATCCAATGAGTGAAAATCCTATCGTTATTATTGGTTCAGCAAATTTTAGCGACAATAGTATTTCTAATAATGACGAAAACACTGTAATTATAAAAGGAAATAAAGATTTAGCCGATATGTATCTGACAGAATTTGTTAGGGTTTTTAACCATTATTATGTACGTCAAATCGCAAAAAAAATGACCCAAACAAATAATAGAAATCCATTGCATTTGTTTACAGATTCTAAAGATTGGGTGCCTGCTTTTTATAAAGCAAACACTTTAAAAGGCAAAAGAAAGAAATTGTATGATACTATGTTGGTTTAGTTATAATTAAAAAGCGTCTCGAGTAATCAAGACGCTTTTTTAATCAAAAAAATGTCTTGTCCTAAAATGGCGATACATAAATTCATCGTTATGGAAAACACCCAGGAACCTCGCTATGTAAAGCGTACTCAAAAAGACTACAGTAT
>NZ_JAYSSZ010000134.1:0-4004 GCF_043720215.1 Flavobacterium sp.
CATTATAACGCAGTATTTTTACGAATTGTTCTTTGAACTCGTGTTGTTATTTTTCCTGAATATGTCGGGAAATTCTTAATTTTTCTTGCGTGTTCTTCATTAATTGAATCAATAGTTAAACCTGTATCAGTATCTATACCTTGTAAGTAATATATATGTAAATATCCTCCTATAAACTTCTTATTCGCTGCACGAAACGCATCATGAATTAAATCTTCATTACAGTACACCCATTCAGTCACTCCACTTTCAGTTTGGAGATCTTTATCACGGACTTTTGTCGTTGAATGAATACGTGTCCCATTATTTGTTGCTACAAAATTAAAAAGATACGTTTCAATGTCTTTAAAATACGCAGATTTTTTTGCTCGTCTCAACGAACCTTCAGATATATCAATCAACGTTTTATTTTGATTTGCCTTTTCTTGAACCCTTTTTTTCCATTCTCTAATATCAACACTACTCCAGTAATCATCGGGTATTTTTGGTTCAACTAAAAAGGCAATTTGATAAAAACCCTCTGGGAAATATGTATGATACTGCTTTATTCGATTTACAAGATCAATAGCCATACCAATTTTAAAAACTGCATTATTCTTATTATCTAATGTTTCAAAAGGCATAAAACAATAACAACCTCCTTTATCTTTGAAATCCAAATAATCACGAGCAACATTAAATGCACGACCAGTGAACTTAGCACCGACTCCAAATCTTCCATCTATTGGATTATCATTATCTACATCATTTTCATCAGAATTCTTATATTCTTCTAATTTTTTATTTGCTTCGATTCTGATATTTTCGTCCAATAATGGTGGTAATTTATCCCATTTCGAAATATACAAATCATACGCATTCGACTTATTCACCGATTCCCAAGATTGCCACGTATTATATCTTGAATCATAGTTTTCCCACTTAACCAGAAACTCCAAGTTTTCCAAGATTTTTCTTTTCCGAAGAAAACGATGTTGTATTATTTTTTCTACGACATATTCACCATATCTCAAAACTACATCATTACCAGACATATCTTTAAACAAATCTATATTGCGTTCAATTTTTGGTATCATACCATAATACTTACGTTCATTATATCTTAAATAAACTAAATTAATATTTTTCTCTGCGATATATGAAGTAATATTGTAATTTGTATTATCACGTTTACCTTCTCCATAAAAAAATATTATATCACATTTAAATATTTTTGATGCGATTTCTACTATTTTTTGCTCCTTTAGTTTTTTATCTTTATCTTTAGGTTGTATTTCCTTGCTCATTTCACTTTTTATTTTTTTCTCCATACTGTTATCACCACTAAATAATTGCGATAAAGTAGAATTTAAATTCGAACCTTTTATATCAACAAGATCAAGAAAGTTCTCGGTAAGTTCCATGACACCTATTTTTTCCTTTTTTATTAAATCGTTCAATTTTACTCTTTTATCACTTAAAAAAGCAAGTAGATTCCTTTTCTTATTATTCTTAAGTTCTCTATCAACATTTTTTATTTTATCCTTTCGTTTTTTAGTATTCCTCGCAAATTTATTTATTCTTGTGCTTTTTAAAACAATTGAGCGTTTGGATTTTCTCACACCCCTTTTGTGATTTTTTCTGACTCTATTTTTTTTTTCTTCATTGAAATCTTCATCATCATCATTATCATCATTATCATCATTGCCATCATTTACATCATTGCCATCATTTACATCATTACTTCTTCGGTTATTACTCCCATTACTTCTTCGGTTATTACTCTCATTACTTCCTCGGTTAATACTCTCATTACTTCCTCGGTCAATACTCTCATTACTTCCTCGGTTAATACTCTCATTACTTCCTCGGTTAATACTCTCATTACTTCCTCGGTTATTACTCTCATTACTTCCTCTGACACTATCATTATTCCTTGCTTGGTCTACAACATCCTCATTATCAATTTCGTCTTCATCAACTTCTGGTGACGAAACCTTAAGACGAGTTGATCTTCTTAATCCTTTACCTAATTTATTTTCTTTTGCTGTTTTGCGATTACGTAATTCAATATTCACTAACTCGATTCTACGTAATCTCGCATCTTCGTTTTGTCTATTTAATTGTTCCCTACGTTCATTAATGATCTGTTCGGACGCTTGTTTTGCGATTTTCGCATTTGCTTTATCTTCTTTTTTTTGTCTTAATTGAATAATCTTTGCCTTTTGCTTCAGTTGATCAAATAAATGTTGTCTTTTATCGTTATACATATACACACGTTTATCTCGCTCAGATACAATACGACCGCGTAGTGCAGTTATTGCTCCCCCACAGAAAATGTTTTTTCTACTGTAATTTTTTATTTTTTTTCTATTTTTTTTCGTACGCATAATATTTGGTATATATACATGAAATATTACATTATGAATAAAGTTGCAATCTTATCTGTTTTTGCCGATATAACACCATTGCGCGAAGCATAGCGTCTATGTGTGATAGACCAACTTACCTATAAATTGTGGTTTCTTGTTATCATTTTCAATTATAATCGTCTCGTGGTCATCTATACTTGTACCTTCTAAAAAGAAGGGTGTAAAAATTCCCCCATATTGAATTTGTGCTATTCTAAATGCATCGTGAATATTGTCAATCGTGCAATAAATCCATCCATTGTCTCTTTTGTTCGAAAAGACAGGGGAAGTACCTCCATTTTTCTGTATCAGCAAAAATATGAATTGGATGATTTCATTGTAGTAATCAATATATAGACCATTCTTTATTTTACCTTCCTTTGGATTAGTAACACATGCTATCATTGAAAACCCTACTGGAAATATTGTTTTCAACTTTTTTAATTGATCATTAATATCAGATGAAAATTCCACTTTAAATTTCTGTTTCTGTTGTTTATCCAGAACATCAAACGGCATGTAACAAAAAATACCACCACCATTCATATCACCACTGAGAGGTTTAAAACTTTCCTCTATTTTTTCTTGTTTGTTAGATTTGTCTGTATTTTTTATCTTGTTGTTTTTTTGTTTTTTTGTTTTTTTTGTTTTTTCTTTAGTTCCACCATAGGTTTTCTTTTTTTGTTTTCTACGACATTGTATTTCTCTTGTTTTTTTTTTTTTTGTATTCATATATAATAACAATAACATTTTTTTGTCCTGTGTACATATAATGCAATTTTACCGTATAACCAGAAGGAAAAAAAGATTTAAAAGATTTTATTGTTATTCTGTAATTTCTACTGTCAAAAACAAGAAATACTCAAAATGCACTACAAAAAAAAAGGCGGTCAGACAACAACGTTTATTGTATGCAATTAGATTTAATAAAAAATTTCAGAAAAGATAAAAAATGCATAAAATTAAAAATATAGAGATTACAGTTTATATTTAAATAATGAAAGACATCAGTGAAGAGCAATTGATTATATTTAATTACATTAAAGAAGGTTTTAATGTATGTATTGATGCAATTCCTGGATCAGGGAAATCAACTTCTATGCTTACACTTAGTCAAATAATTCCAAGTAAAAAATTACTTCATATCACGTATAACTCAATGCTAAGAAAAGAATTCAAGGAAAAAACTGTCAATATGAAAATTCAAAATATTGATGTCCACACATATCACAGTTTCGCCGTCAAATTTTTCTCACAAGATGCTTATACTGACACGGGATTGAGAAAAATATTATTCAACAAAAATACACCACGTTATCGTGAAAATGAAATACCACACTATGACATTTTGATTTTGGACGAATGTCAAGATATGTCCCCTTTATATTTTCAATTTGTTCTATATTTTCTATCATTCTTTAAGAGCAAGATACAACTTGTTATTTTGGGAGATTTCATGCAGGGAATATACGATTTCAAGGGTGCAGATATACGATTTTTAACTATGGCTCAAGATATTTGGAAAAACAAACCATTTTTATCTTCTTCCGAATTTAAACACTGTTCTTTGACAATGTCATACAGAATTACTAATCAAATGGCAAAATATATTAA
>NZ_JAYSSZ010000135.1:0-11374 GCF_043720215.1 Flavobacterium sp.
GCCATTTTCATAGCTTCGTTAATTTTAGTCGCTCTCACATCGAGTGCCCCACGGAAAATATACGGAAATCCTAAAACATTATTTACTTGATTAGGAAAATCAGAACGACCAGTTGCCATAATAATATCCTTTCGAGTAGCAATGGCAACATTGTAATCGATTTCTGGTGTTGGGTTTGCCATAGCAAAAACGATAGGGTCGTTTGCCATTCCTAATAACATTTCGGGCGTAAGAATATTTCCTGCAGAAAGTCCTAAGAAAACATCAGCACCAATTAAAGCTTCATGTAAATTAATATTCGGCTTTGCTTTAGAATATCTTTTTTGTAAGTCGGACAAATCTGTTCTTTCCGAAGAAAGCACACCATCTTTGTCGAACATAATAATATTGTCTGGATTTACTCCTAATAGTACGTATAAATTAGCACAAGCCAATGCTGCCGAACCCGCTCCAGAAACAACTAGTTTAACTGTTTCTATTTTTTTATCAGCTAACTCTAATGCATTTAATAAAGCAGCCGATGAAATAATTGCAGTTCCGTGCTGATCGTCGTGCATCACTGGAATATTGAGTTCTTCGACCAATCTTCTTTCTATCTCGAAAGATTCTGGTGCTTTGATATCTTCTAGATTTATTCCTCCAAAAGTTGGCGCAATAGCCTTTACTGTTTCTACAAATTTATCGATATCTGTAGCATCAACTTCTATATCAAAAACATCAATATCAGAGAAAATTTTAAATAATAAAGCTTTTCCCTCCATGACTGGTTTGGAAGCTTCTGGACCAATATCACCTAACCCTAAAACGGCAGTTCCATTAGTAATTACAGCAACCAAATTCCCTTTGGCAGTATATTTATATACGTTATTTACGTCTTTTGCAATCTCAAGACAAGGCTCTGCAACTCCTGGCGAATAAGCCAATGACAAATCACGTTGGGTAGCATATTTTTTAGTTGGGACAACTTGTATTTTTCCAGGTGTAGGTTTAGCGTGGTATAGTAATGCTTCTCTTCTTTTATTATCTTTTGACATGTTTTAAAATTACTATGAATTTACAAAGTTAAAATATGCTACGTAACAATGAAATTTTTCAGGTTAATCTTTTAGAAAATTTATGTTTCTTTTTAATCCTTCTAGTTTTGTTCGTTTTACTGCAGAATCTTTAAATATCTTTTTGAATGTGTCTTCTGTTATTTCCTCCCAGTCTTTCTTTGTGTAGGATAAAATTTCAGAATTAGGATGAAAAAGTGGTTCGCTGTGTGGTTTCGAAAATTTATTCCAAGGACAAACATCTTGACAAACATCGCAACCAAAAGCCCAATCATCAAATTTCCCTTTCATTTCAAGAGGAATATTTTCTTTTAGTTCGATGGTGAAATAAGAAATACATTTGCTCCCGTCAACAATATAAGGGGCAACAATAGCTTCAGTTGGACAAGCATCTATACAAGCAGTGCAAGAACCACAATGATCTGTCGTCGCATAATCATATTCGAGATCTAGATCGACAATGAGTTCTGCAATAAAATAAAAAGAGCCAACTTGTTTGCTGAGTAAATTGCTATTTTTTCCTATCCAACCCAATCCAGATTTTGCCGCCCATGCTTTATCTAACACAGGTGCTGAATCTACAAAAGCCCTGCCAGAAACTTCTCCTATTTCTGTTTGAATGAAATACAATAAGGCATTCAGTTTTTCTTTAATAACAAAATGATAATCCTGTCCGTAAGAGTATTTTGAGATTTTATAAGAATCAGAATTTTGAATTTCTTGTGGATAATAATTTAGTAATAATGAAATCACACTTTTTGCATCATCAACAAGTAATGTTGGATTGAGTCTTTTGTCAAAATTATTTTCCATATAGGACATTTGTCCTTGCATTTGCTTGTCTAGCCAATTTTCTAATCGTGGCGCTTCTTCTTCCAGAAAACCTGCTTTAGATATACCACAAGACAAAAACCCGAGGCGTTTGGCTTCGGATTTTATGAGATTTGTATATTTTGATTTGTTGTTTATCACAAATAATTTAAGATTCGTCCTTCGTCAGAATGACAAAATTGCTATTAAAAAAGCCCTCCTTGAATATTCGTTTTAACTTTTCCTAAGTGTTTATAGGCTTTTTCGGTAACTTCTCTTCCACGAGGCGTTCGCATGATAAATCCTTCTTGAATTAAAAAAGGTTCATATACTTCTTCAATGGTTTCGCTGCTTTCAGAAACGGCTGTCGCCAAAGTAGATAATCCTACTGGACCTCCTTTAAATTTATCGATTATCGTGGTTAGAATTTTATTGTCCATTTCGTCTAGACCATGAGCATCAACGTTTAAAGCATTTAAAGCAAATTTTGCTATTTCAATATCAATACTTCCGTTACCTTTTATTTGAGCAAAATCTCGAACACGTCGTAACATGGCATTGGCAATTCGAGGTGTTCCTCGACTACGACCAGCGATTTCTATAGCCGCTTCCATTGTGATAGGCATTTTTAGAATAGAAGAACTTCTTTGTACAATAGTGGTTAGAAGTTCGGTATTGTAATATTGTAATCTACTTTGAATACCAAAACGGGCACGCATTGGAGCAGTTAATAATCCGGAACGAGTGGTTGCTCCTACTAATGTAAAGGGAGATAAATTAATTTGAACCGAACGAGCGTTAGGTCCAGATTCGATCATAATATCAATCTTAAAATCTTCCATGGCAGAATATAAATATTCTTCGACAATTGGGCTTAACCGATGAATTTCGTCTATAAACAAAACATCACGCTCATCAAGATTAGTTAACAATCCTGCTAAATCACCGGGTTTATCTAAAACTGGTCCAGAAGTAATTTTTATACCAACACCTAATTCATTAGCTAAAATATTGGCTAAAGTTGTTTTTCCTAATCCTGGAGGACCATGAAAAAGGGTGTGATCAAGCGCTTCTCCACGAAGATTGGCTGCTTGCACAAATATTTTTAGGTTTTCTAAAACTTGTTCTTGCCCAGAAAAATCATCAAACGAAAGTGGTCTCAATTTTTTTTCTAAATCGAGTTCTTCAGGATTATAGTTTTGATTTGTAGGATCTAAATTTTCATTCATTTTACAAATATAAAAGTTTATTCGTGGATTTGGTTATTTGTTTATTCGAGAGTCATGCATATTTAATAAAAAAACTATATTAGCATTCAAAAAATAATTTTATGCAAGAAGAAAAACAAACTTTTAAACGTGAATTAGGATTATTAGATGCCACGAGTTTAGTTGCTGGGTCTATGATTGGTTCTGGGATTTTTATTGTAACGGCTGCTATGGCTAGAGATGTAGGTTCTGCGGCTTGGCTTTTAGTGATTTGGTTAGTTACAGGTTTATTGACTATGACAGCTGCATTAAGTTATGGTGAATTAGCTGGAATGATGCCTAACGCAGGCGGACAGTTTGTTTATATTCAGCGTGCTTATGGCAAATTAATGTCATTTTTGTATGGCTGGACAGTTTTTACAGTAATTCAAACAGGAGTAATTGCAGCTGTTGCTGTGGCTTTTGCTAATTATTCGGCTGTATTTTTTCCAATATTAGAAAATAAAATTTTTACTATTGGCGAAAGTTATGTTTTTACGAACAAGCAAATTCTGGCGATGGCGAGTATTATTTTGTTAACCTATATTAATACAAAAGGTGTGCAAAGCGGAAAAATGATTCAGTTGGTTTTTACCTCAGCTAAGTTATTTGCCTTGTTTGCAATTATTATTTTAGGATTGTATGTTGGTTTGCAAACCGATGTTTTATCTAACAACTTCGCTAATATGTGGGAAGCTTCCAAGACAGTTTTGAATGAAGATGGAACGGTAACCGTAACCCAATTAGCTGGTATTGCCTTACTAGGCGCTATGGGAGCAACTATTATAAATTCTTTATTTTCTAGTGATGCATGGAACAATGTAACTTTTATTGCTGCTGAAATTAAAGACCCCAAAAAGAATATTCCTAGAAGTTTGTTTTTGGGAACGTTGATTGTTACAATTATTTATATTTTGGCCAACATTGCTTACTTGGCTTTGTTACCAATTAATGGAACTCCCATTGGAGAATCTGTGATGAATAACGGAATTATGTTTGCTAGTCAAGATCGTGTTGGTGCAGCAGCTGCCAATGTAATTATGGGAAATATTGGAGTTTTTGTAATGGCAGGATTAATTATGGTTTCGACTTTTGGTTGTAATTCTGGTTTGATACTTTCAGGTGGGAGATTATTTTATGCGATGTCTAAAGACGGATTATTCTTTAAAAAAGCTGGCGAATTAAACAAAAATAATGTTCCTGAAAAAGCACTTTGGTTTCAATGTGTTTGGGCTTGTGTGCTTTGTATTTCTGGAAAATATGGCGATTTACTTACCTATGCTACTTTTGCTTCTTTGCTATTTTATATACTAACCATTTATGGTGTGTTTATTCTTAGAAAAAAAGAGCCAGATGCCGAAAGACCATATAAAGCTTTTGGATATCCTTTAATTCCAGCAATTTATATTGTGATTACTTCTTTGATTTGTATTACTTTATTAATTTATGATACTACAAATACAGGCTTAGGATTATTTATTGTATCGTTAGGAATTCCTGTTTATTATTTGACTCAAGGGAAAAAATAATTTTTTAATGACCATACTTTAGCCCAGATTACTTCACTGTTTTTTAATTTAATAAGTGTTCAGTAACTTCATTTGTAGTGGAAATCTTTAGTGAAAAAGCACACGTTTTTGTTGGAGCAAAAAAGTGTGCTTTTTTTTAGAAAACTTGTAGTGGAAAGCTGGATTAGTTTCGAACTAAAACAATCTACTAATTTTGTTATTTATCTGATTTTGTTATTTAAAATCAAATCTAAATATAAATTTATTTTGTCTTTTAGTTCTTTTCTAGGGGTAATAAAATCTAAAAAACCATGCTCTAAGACAAACTCAGCCGTTTGAAATCCTTCTGGCAAATCTTTTCCTGTAGTGTCTTTTACAACTCTTGGCCCCGCAAAACCAATTAAAGCTCCTGGTTCAGAAATATTTACATCGCCAAGCATTGCATAAGATGCTGTTGTACCACCAGTTGTAGGATCTGTACATAAGGAAATATAAGGAATTTTTGCTTCTGCAAGTTGAGCAAGTTTAGCTGAAGTTTTTGCCAATTGCATCAACGAATAAGCAGCTTCCATCATACGTGCTCCTCCTGATTTTGAAATCATAACAAATGGAATGTTGTTTTTGATAGAATGATCTATTCCTCGAGCAATTTTTTCTCCTACAACTGCTCCCATCGAACCGCCAATAAAAGCAAAATCCATACAACAAACCACTAAATCCCTTCCTTTAGATTTTCCAACTGCAGTACGAACTGCATCTTTTAGTTTGGTCTTGCTCATAGCGTCTACCAAACGATCTGAATATTTTTTAGTGTCTACAAATCCAAGTGTGTCTTTAGATGTCATATTTGCATCTAACTCTTTAAACTCATTGTCATCATACAATATCTGAAAATACTCTGCACTTCCTATTCTTACATGAAAATCATCTTCTGGACTTACCCAAAGATTTCTTGCTAACTCATCGGCATCAACAATTTTACCTGTTGGAGATTTGTACCAAAGTCCTTTTGGAACATCCATTTTATCTTCGGTAGCTGTTGTAATTCCTTTTTCTTTTCTTTTAAACCAACTCATATTCTTAATGGATAATGGATAATTGACAATGGATAATTATTAATTGTCAACTATCAATTGTTAATTGTTAATTATAATGTATTTACGTTATTCAAATCGGCGAAAGCCTGTTCTAATCTTGTATTGAAAGTTACTTCTCCTTCACGAAGCCATTTTCTAGGATCGTAATGTTTTTTGTTTGGAGATTCAGCTCCATCTGGACTTCCTATTTGTGTTTTTAAGTAGTCTATATTATTTACCATATAATCACGAATTCCTTCGGTGAAAGCAAATTGTAAATCGGTATCAATATTCATCTTTATAACTCCATAACCTATTGCCTCTCTAATTTCTTCAAGTGTAGAACCAGAACCACCATGAAAAACAAAATCTACAGGATTATTAGCTGTTTTGAATTTATTTTGAACATAATCTTGCGAGTTTTTTAAGATTTTTGGTGTCAGTTTTACATTTCCTGGTTTGTAAACTCCATGTACATTCCCAAAAGCTGCGGCGATTGTAAAACGAGGAGATACTTTCATTAATTCTTCATAAGCATAGGCAACTTCTTCTGGTTGTGTGTATAATTTTGAACTATCCACATCTGAATTATCAACTCCATCTTCTTCTCCACCTGTAATACCTAACTCTATTTCTAAAGTCATTCCCATTTTGCTCATTCTTTCTAAATACCTTTTGCAAATTTCGATATTTTCTTCAATAGGTTCTTCTGATAAATCTATCATATGAGAAGAATATAATGGTTTTCCTGTTTCGGCAAAATGTATTTCAGAAGCATCTAGTAAACCATCTATCCAAGGCAACAACTTTTTTGCACAATGATCTGTATGAAGAATAACAGTTGCTCCATAAGCTTCTGCTAAAGTATGTATGTGTTTTGCTCCTGCAATGGCTCCTGCAATTGCAGATTTCTCGTTTGCATTAGAGAGACCTTTTCCAGCATTAAACTGAGCTCCTCCATTTGAAAATTGAATAATAACAGGTGCTTTAAGTTTTGCTGCTGTTTCTAAAACGCCATTTATAGTATCTGAACCTACCACATTTACTGCAGGTAATGCAAATCCCTTTTGCTTAGCATAATTAAAAATTTCTTGAACTTGATCTCCTGTTGCAACACCAGATTTTATATTGTGAGTCATTTTTATTATTTTTTAGAATTACAAAATTACTAATTTAACTTTTAGAATGGATAGTTTATACCAATATTTACCACAGCTTTATTTATAGCCATTTCTTTAAACCATATTCCGTTTTCTGTTTTTATACCGTTTTCTGTTTTTTTGGGATTGTATGTTTTAAAACCAAAATCTAATCTAGCTAGGAAAAACTTAAAATCATATCTAAATCCTAGACCAGTTCCTAATGCTAAACTCTTTAGAGATGAAATTCCAGAGAAAACTTTTTTCTCATCGGTTTCATTATCAAGAACATTCCAAATGTTACCACAATCAGCAAAAAAAGCGCCGTTTAAATTTCCAAAAATTTTATATCTAAATTCTGCATTTAGAGCAATTTTCATATTTGCTTCGTTAAAATCGTTTAGTCCGCCTGAACTTCCAGGCCCTAAACTATAAGATTGCCATGCACGATTATCGTTTGAACCGCCTGCAAAATAACTTCTAGAAAAAGGTACCGATTTAGAATTCCCATAAGGAATTGCAATACCAAAAAAACTTCTTACCGCAACAGTTTTTCCGTTTGTTAAATCCCAGTTTTTAACGAAATCAAATTCTGCTTTTATGTATTGAGAATATTGTAGCCCAAAAACATTTTTTGTGCCATCAAGATTTTTTGGGACTTTAGCAAGGCTTGATGCTAATGAAAGTACGTTTCCAGCACTTTCTAACTTTCCTCTAAAACTATAAAATTCTTTATCAAAAAAATCTGTTTTAGAATCTTTGTAATAACCAAAGTTTGCTGCAAAAATTAAATTATTCTCTGTAAGTCTATCTTTTCTTTCTTTAATACTTTTTATAGTCTTATAATCAGCACTGGTTGATGGCAAAAGTGGATATTGGTTATTTAATACACTATTCATAAAATTATCTGCACCACCGTCAGCAATAGTAAGATTATCAGAATTATTATTATAGAATTTTGCTAAATCATTTAAGCGATCATAAGTTGAACTGTACACATTAAAATAGTTTCCGACATTAATGTTTTTTACATATTGAATATTTACCAAGTCAAATTTTACAGTTGTATTCTTTTTAGGCGTCCAATTGTAATTGATAGCCGCAGTAAGATTTTCTTTATCCAGTCCGATATTTGTTTGCTTGGCAAATCCAACACTTATAACACTAGAAGGAATCATGCTTTTATATATTATTTTATCGGTTCTAAATGGGAGGAATATTCTTGGAAAACTCAATCGTAAATCAGCACCAATTTCTGAAATATTAAAAAATCTGTTGTCTGCGATTTGAGGATCATTCGAAGACCCAATATTTGCTCTAAGTCCTATTTGTAATATTTCTGCACCTCTAAAAAGATTTCGTATAGAAAAAGCTGGACTACCCGTTATACCAAAAATCTGAACATTAGATCGAGTAAAATCGGCATTAGCCTCGAAGTGAAATTTTTCTTTTGAAGTTATATAGATATTTGTTTTTAGCGTTTGTGTAAGCGTATCTTCAACAAACTGAATGTTAGGATAATTGAATACTTGTAAGTTACTTAATGACCGTAAAGTAAGAGTTCTCTTGTCATCACTAAACAAACTATCTTTTTGAATAAAAACAGCGTCAGTAATAGCTTTTGGTCTATATCGCAATTTATTTGTGCTGTAAATATTAAAATTTTTGTATGTTGTACTATCTGTTATTTGTGTTTTGTTATTTGTAAAAATATTTACCTCGCCAATACGATATATTTTATATGGTTTTGATTTTGTAGAATCGCCAACCTTAACCACTTGATTTGTAATATTTATTTTAACTGGTGCTTTTTTACTAGTTGTATCTATAACAAAACCTATACTTTGCTGTTGAAAATAATAAGCTCCATGATTTCTAAAATAGGCAGTTATTCTACTACGTTCGTTTGTTAAATTATCTGCTTTATATTGTTGTCCTTCTTTTATAAATGATTTAGATTTTGAAAGTAGATACAACGAATCTAATTCTGGCGTTTCTATATCTTGCGAAATAGTGTCTAAAAATGTTGCCTTCCCTGTAGATACAGAATAATTTATATTTCCTCGCTTGTTCTTGTCGTAGTTTACTGTAAATTTTGCATCAGCATCAAAAAAACCATTATTAAAATAATAAGCTTTTAATCTTTTTACAGATCTTTTAGCTTTCATTGTATCAATAATCACTGGAGGTTCTCCTGTTCTCCTCAAAAAACTATGCCAGCCAGAATACCAAAAAGATTGTCCTAACCTATCGACTTGTTTCTTAGAAAGCCATTTGGCTTTTCTCTTATATTTTTCAGGATTAGCTGTATATTTTGCTTTAAAAATAGAATCAGTATTGTTTTTAGCCAAGTTATACATATTTAACCGAAGCTTATATCCAAAAATTGAGGTGTTACGTTGCTGTACTATTTGTTCAGTTATATCTTCTTGCGAATTTTTTTTATCATTTACAAGAATTTCATTTTTAGTTAGCAAGTATTTCCCTTCTGGAACTTTCTTCACCACATTACATGCCGAAATAAGTGTCAGAATTAGAATAAATAATGATATTTTTGCAGTACTATTGTTCAAACTTTTTTAAAAATTTACTTCAAAAATACACTTTTTTATGGTTAGTAAAAACCAAATAAAACTTATAACGAGTTTAGTTCAAAAAAAATACCGTAAACAACACGAATTATTTTTTGCCGAAGGTACAAAAGTGATTGAGGAATTATTGCACTCTAATTTTCAGTTAGAACACTTATACCATACTAAACCAATGTTTTATGAAGTTTCTGAAATTCAAAAAACATTAATTTCTGACTCAGATTTAAAGAAAATAAGTGCACTAACAACTGCAAATGATTGTTTAGCTGTTTTTAAAATTCCTCAAGAAAAAAAAATTGAAAGTAATGGATTAATTATTGCGTTAGACGACATTCGTGATCCTGGTAATTTAGGAACAATTATCCGTTTATGCGATTGGTTTGGAATTTCTCAAATTGTTTGTTCTGAACAAACTGTAGATATTTATAATCCTAAAGTGGTACAAGCCACAATGGGTTCTATTGCTCGGGTTACTATTTCTTATCTAGATTTAGAGTCTTATTTAAACGATGTGAAAACAGAAATTTTTGGCACCTTTATGGATGGTGAAAACATTTACAAAAAACACTTGCCACAAGAAGGAATCATTGTCCTTGGAAATGAAGCTAACGGAATATCTAAATCGATAGAAGAAAAAATAACACAAAAAATTACTATTCCTCGCTTTGGCAATTTGCAACTAACCGAAAGTTTGAATGTAGCTACAGCCACAGCAATTGTTTTGAGCGAGTTTAGAAGATAGCGAACAGACGAAGCAAATAATTAATGAAACGCAAAGTTTATAAAAATTCCTCTTGTAGCCATTTTATCAATATTTCCTGTCCAAGGGCTATTGGGATCTTTGTCCGAAATTAATTCGTTTTTCATTCCAAAAACACCTCTTATAGATGGTGAAAATTTAAAATACTCAAAATACAAATCTATTCCTAGTCCTAATTCGTAATTACTTGTGTTTTTAACCATCCTGAATCTATTAGATGAATTGTCATCAGGTGAATCGGCATTACTAGACAAATTTAGATCTGTAGAAACACCCCCAATTACGTAAGGCCTAACATTTCCCATTCTCTTGGAAGAAAATTTCAGTAATAAAGGAAAATGAATATACGTAGATTTTACTTCACGAAGTGCATCAACATTGTCTGTAAAATTTGGAAAACGCAGATTTCTCTGACCATAATACAAACCAGGTTCAAAACGCAAATCTATATATTCTGTCAATCTTAAATTTGTTATTAGACCCACATTAAAACCTGTCTGACTATCGACAATAACATCTTGGTCGTCAAATTTTTTGTCTATTTTAAAATCATAGTTATTAAACCCAAGATAAAACCCGAAATGAATCTTTTGCTTGTCAAAATTTTCAAGATTTATAATAGGTCTTTTTGCAAACATGCTTTTAGTAAAAACCTGAGCGTTACTGGTAGTTGAAGTTATGATTAGTAATAAAAAAAGTGCTTTTTTCATAATTATTTTTTAGAAGCCGAATAAATTGTTGCTACTCCAAATGTTTGCGGCAAATGCTCTACTTCTATAAACCCAATATTCCGTAAAATATTGTTCAGTTTCTCGCCATAAGGAAAAATAGAAGCCGAATCTGATAAATATTGATACGCTACTTTGTCCTTAGAAAATAATCTGCCAATAAGTGGTAAAACATATTTTGTATGAAAAAAATAACCCTGTTTAAAAAGAAATTTTTCCGGAATAGATGTTTCTAAAATAACAAAAATCCCATTCGGTTTAAGGACACGCAATATATCTGCAAGTCCTTTTTCGAGGTTCTCAAAATTTCGAATCCCAAAACTTACCGTTATGGCATCAAAAGAATTATCATCGAATGGCATTTTCTCTGAATCTCCAAGAATCATTTCTATTTTGTTAGACAGGTTTCTATCGGCAATTTTTTGCTTTCCTACTTCAAGCATTCCTGCCGAAATATCTAAAC
>NZ_JAYSSZ010000136.1:0-11357 GCF_043720215.1 Flavobacterium sp.
TAGCGTAGTTGAAAAAAACGGAATTAAATATGGTGTAATTTATTTGCCTAAATTTTATATCGATTTTGAGAATAACGATAATAGAGATGCCGCAAAAGATATTGCAATTGAAGTTGAGCGTCTTAAAAAAGAAGGTGTTCAAGGAATAGTAATGGATTTGCGGGATAATGGTGGAGGATCTTTAAAAACAGTTGTAGATATTACAGGTTTGTTTATTGAAGAAGGGCCAGTTGTGCAAATCAAATCGGCTAAAGGTAAAAAAGAAGTGCTTTTTGACCATGATTCAAAAGTGCAATGGGATGGGCCATTGGTGGTTATGATAAATAATTTCTCTGCATCTGCATCAGAAATTTTTGCTGCGGCAATACAAGATTATAAAAGAGGAGTTGTTATTGGTAGTAAACAATCTTACGGAAAAGGGACAGTACAAAATGTGATAGATCTAAATCAGTTTGTTCCTAAAAATGATCCAATGGGAGATTTTGGAGCTTTAAAAACAACTACTCAAAAATTTTATAGAATAAATGGTGGTTCTACACAGTTAGAAGGTGTTTCTAGTGATATTGCTATTCCAGACCGTTATTCCTATATAAAAATTGGTGAACGAGATGTCAATAACGCAATGCCTTGGGATAAAATCGATGAAGCTCCATTTGAGGTTTTAAAATCTATAAATAATTTTGAAACAGTAGTAATCAATAGTCAAAAAAGAATAGTAGAGAACCCGCAATTTAAATTGATTGATGAAAATGCTAAGTGGATTAATGACAGAAAAGAAGATAATGTAATTAGTTTAAATATTAATAAATTTAAACAAGAACAAGTTGCTATTGAAGGTGCAACCAAAAAGTTTAAAGAGATTGCAAAATTTCAAAACCAGCTTAAATTTACTTCTCTTCCTCAAGAGTTAGAACTTATTAAAAAGGATTCATTGTTAGGTCAAAAAAGGAAGGATTGGCACGAAAGTTTGTCTAAAGATGCATACGTAGAAGAAGCTATAAATGTTTTAGGTGATATAAAAGGAGCAAAAATTGTTAACAAAGGATTAATAATTAAAGGAAGAAAAGATAAATTAGTTAAATCATAATACATAATACAAACTAGTTTTTTAGACCTTAAAATAAAACACAAAACCTCAGGCTTTTTTGAAAGTTCTGAGGTTTTACGTTTTAATGCATTGTTACAATTATTTTACAATTAGTTAATAGAGAATGGTTTAAAAGTATAGCTTTATGATTTATTCGACAAATAAAAACTGCATTTCATCGGTTTATTTATGCATTTCATCGATTTTTTAACGCAAATCATCACTTAGTGAGGCTGTTATCATTGAAAATTAGATTATATTTTTATTTTTGAACTAAAATTTAACAGTAAAAATATGATTACAAAGATATTTTCTCCACTCAAGACTAGTATTTTTAGTTTATTTATTCTTCTTTTTTTCTCAGCCACAAATAGTAATGCACAATGTGCAGGAGATGATAATCTAATTCCGCATACAATTTGCAATATTCCTAATCCAGCCAATCAAGCAGTAAATTTGTTTGCATTATTGGGAGGCGCACCAGTACCTGGAGGAACATGGTCAGATGATTTGTTGTCAGGAGGCTTAAATCCTTTAACGGGAATTTTAAATGTTTGGCAAATAGGTGAAAGCGGTGTGTATACTTACACATATACCGTTACGGGAGTTCCTGGATGTGCAGATAATACCGCTGTAATAACTGTTGTTGTAGGTGGTTATGCTGGTGTTCCAGGACCTAATGGTGTGGTTTGTGGAGATGAATCAGCCTATAATTTGTTTCAACTTTTTAACGGAGCCACCCAGCCAGGACCACAATTTAATGGTAACTGGTTTAACGTTACAACAGCAACTCCAGTTACAGGAAATACCATTGACCCAAGTAGCTTTAACGTTACAACCGGAACAACATATGAGTTTTCGTATACATTAGGTCCAGTTGGATCTTGTCTTTCTAGTACAGCTAGTGCTTTTTTAACTATTTTCCCGCCTGCAGAACCAGGAACTGCGGATAATCTTGAAATTTGTAGTTCAGACGGTTTTGCTGCCTTTACTAATGTGGATTTGTTTTCATTATTAACTGGTGAAGATGCTGGTGGTAGTTGGGAAGAAAATAATGGAACCAATGAGTTAACAACACTTTCTGATTCATTTATTAATGTTCAGAATATATATAATACTTTAGGAGCGGGTACTTATGCATTTACTTATGAAGTAAGACCTAGTAATCCAATTTGTAGTATTGAAAGCGCAATAGTAACAGTAACTATAGAAGATCCTGTAGATTATACTGGAATCACACTTAATGTATCGCCAGATATTTGCGAAGATCAAATGGCAACAGCAGTTTATACAGCCACGATTACACAAACGCCAGTTTTAATTCCTAATGCTTCTTATAATGTAACTTATATTGTTTCAGGACAAGTTACGCCAATTACAATTCCTGTCACTTTTACAGGTGGAGTGGCAACTTTTAACATTCCAAATGCTAATTTTCAATCAGTAAATACATTTACCGTTATTATTCAAGATATTGTTGCAGCAACTGCTTTAGGGATTTGTGTTAATCCAGTGCCGTTAATTCAGGATAATGTAATTGTTAGCCCAACACCAATAATCACAAATGGTATTTTAGATGCAGAAGATGTTTGTCAAAACAACTCTTCTAATGTGAACTTGTCAAATTTAGCGCCTCTTGCTGATGGAAATTATACAATAACATATAACTTATCTGGAGCAAATACAACTCTAATACCTCAAACTGCAATAATTATTGTAACTGGCGGATTGTCTAGTTTTTCAATTCCAGGAGGATTATTAGCAAATGCGGGTACCACAACGTGTACTATTACAAGCATTACAAATAATACAACTACATGTGTTGGACCCATAAATATCGTAGGATCATTTGAAGTAAATCCTTTACCTATGGTTCCTACTCTAACAATAGCAGTAGCTGATGCTTGCGAAGGACAAGATGTTCCGGTTACAATCACAGGATTAGGAGCTTTAACAAATGTTAATTTTGAATACGATTTATCAGGAGCTAATACATCTTTAGATAACATGATTTCGGTTCCTGTAACATCAGGAATTGCAATTTTTAATATTCCAGCCTCGTTGTTAACTAATGTAGGTACAACGAACATTCAAATAACCGATCTAATAAATACTGGAAACTCATGTGGCGTTATAGTTTCAGGGGTTTCTGATGATTTTGTAATTAATCCAAACCCTTTAGCAACTTTAATCTCTTCAGATAGTGATAATATTATTTGTGAAGGTGATATTGCTTCATTAAGCGTTAATCCTGGTAATTTTGTTGCTACTGATGCTACTTATGTTTGGAAATTAAACGGAGTGGTAATTTCAGGAGCTATTTCAATTACAACTCCAATTACAACATCAGGTATATATGAAGTAACGATTAATCTAAACGGATGTACTTTGGTTTTATCGTCAAGTTTTGTAGTTAATCCATTGCCATTAGCTACAGTCACCTCAACAGATCCTAATAATACAATATGTCAGGGAGAAACAGCAACATTAACGGTTACGCCTACAAATTTTGTTGTTACAGATGCAACCTATCAATGGTATTTAAATGGAGTGTTATTAGTAGGAGAAACTAATCCTCAAATCATACCAGCTGCAACAGGATTCTATGTGGTTGTAATAAGTTTGAATGGTTGTAGTTCTAACGTTTCTACACCATTTATAATAAACCCTATTCCAGCAGCGCCAATTACTGCAAATCAATCTTTTTGTGAGGCAGATAATGCAACAGTAGCAAGTTTATTGCCAAATGGCTCTCAATACTTATGGTATGATTCCTTAACAGGCACAATTCCTCTCGCATCTACAGTAGTATTAGTAAGTGGTACTTATTATGTTGAAGAAATCGGTCTTAACAGTTGTGCCTCTCCAAGAAGTACAAATGTTGTAACAGTAGATGTAGTAGCAACTCCAATATTAAATACAGATGGGCAAAACTTTTGTGGTGCTGATAATCCAACTTTACAAGAATTATCAAATAACACAACATCTGGCGGAACAGTAGTTTGGTATGATGCAGTAGGTGGAACACAGCTTCCATTAACAACATTATTAGTTGAAGGAACAACTTATTATGGTTACAGTGATTCTGGATTAGGATGTCAATCGTTAATTGGTTTAGCAGTGACAGTTTCACTTACAAATTGTGATACAATAAATCCAGAAATTACCTATGATTTCTTTATTCCAGATGGGTTTTCTCCAAATGGAGATGGTGTAAATGACACTTTTACTATTCCAGAGATCGAATTTTTATTTCCAAATTATACATTAGAAATTTACAACAGATACGGAAGTTTGATGTTTAGTGGCAATAAAAACAAACCAAACTGGGACGGAAAAAGTTCAGAATCTCCAAGTCTTACTAGTGGAATTGTACCAAACGGAGTTTATTTTTATGTTGTCAATTTCAACAAAGACAATAAATCACCTAGACAAGGACGTCTTTATCTGAATCGATAATCTCATTATTACATTAAACAAAATCAAATGAAAAAAATATTTCTATTTATAATCTTTTTCTGTTTTATAAATAAATCCGTAGCGCAGCAAGACCCAGAATATACACAATACATGTATAATATGAGTGTTATAAATCCGGCGTATGCAACAGGAACTCAATCTATGCTAAACTTAGGTTCGTTATACAGAACACAATGGGTTGGCGCTCTTGGTTCGCCTAAAACGTTAACATTGTTTGGGCATGTGCCTTTAAATAAAAATATCCAAGTAGGCTTGTCTATGATTACAGATGAGATTGGTGATGGTGCTAAGAAAGAGGATAATTTTTATGCGGACTTTGCATATATCTTACAGTTAGCTGGAAAACATAAATTCTCTTTTGGTATGAAAGCGGGTGTTACATCATTAACCACAAATTTTAATGGTTTCCGTTTAGAAAGTGGAGATGCTGCTTCTGATTTTGCTTTTTCCCAAAACATAAATGCTACCAAAGCAAATGTTGGTGTTGGAGCTTATTATTTTACGGATAAGTATTATGTGGGATTGTCTGCGCCAAACTTATTACCTACAAAACATCTTGAAGAACGTTCTGGAATAAATGCTTTAGGATCAGAAAATATTCATACTTTTTTGACTGCAGGTTATGTGTTTAGATTATCAGATTCATTCAAACTGAAACCAGCATTTATGACAAAACTAGTATTTGGCTCGCCATTAAATGTTGATATTACTGCTAATGTTTTGTATAACGACAAATTCGAACTTGGTGCAGCCTATAGAGTAGGTGACGCCGTTAGTGCGTTAATGAATATAAGAGCTACTAAGAATATAAAAGTCGGATATGCTTACGATTATACAATTTCGAATCTAGGGCAATTTAATTCTGGATCTCACGAAATTTTTATCCTATTTAATTTAGATTTATTAGGAAAAGGACATGATAAATCACCAAGATTCTTCTAAAATGAAAATAATGAAAAGATTACTCGTTATACTATTTGTGTTTTTAACACAATTTGCAAATGCCCAAGAACCAGATTTACAAAGAGCTAAACGTTACTTTGACAGAACGTATTATGCTGAAGCAATTCCTATGTATGAAGCTATAGTTGCTGATAATACTTCTGTTGATGTAGTAAAAAACTTAGCTGATTGTTATTATTACACAAACGATTTAAAAAATGCTCAAAAGTATTATCGTTTTTTAATAAAAACCTATTACAAAGATCTTCAAGAAGAATATTATTTTAGATATTCTCAAACACTAAAAGCTTCTGATAAATATGATGAAGCAAATGCTATACTGAAAGAATATTATTTAAAATCAGCAAATAGTGATGGTTTAGTAAATTTAGAAAAAGGAATCAAAGAACTTGAAAACATTTCTGCTATTGGTAAAAGATTCGAAATCAAAAATTTAGCAATAAATACAGCAAGTTCTGAGTTTGGAGCAATCGAAGAAAGAGAAAAATTAGTTTATGCAGCGGTTAAAAATAAACCAGGACTGTTCGATAAAGTTTATAAATGGAACAATGAAGCATATTTAAATTTAGTTTCAATTCCTTTAAAAAATATAACTTCAAAAGATTCTATTGTAAATTATTTTGCTGAAGAACTAAATACTTCTATGCACGAGTCTAATGTTATTTTTTCTAAAGATGGAAAAACGATTTATTTTACTAGAAATAATTCTAAAAACGGAAACAAAAAGAAAAACAAAGAAAAAATTTCAAATCTTCAAATTTTTAAAGCAGAATTAGTTGAAGGTAAATGGGGGAAAGTCACATCTCTTCCTTTTAATAGTGATAATTATTCTGTAGAACATCCAGCTTTGAGTGACGACGAAAAAACGTTGTATTTTGCTTCAGATATGCCAGGAACAAAGGGCTCTTTAGATATTTATTCGGTTAGTGTAAACGGAGAATCGTATGGAACACCTAAAAACTTAGGAAATCTAATAAATACAGACAAAAAAGAGCAATTCCCTTTTGTGTCAAGCGATAATAAATTATATTATTCGTCAAATGGACTTCCAGGTTACGGATCGTTAGATGTTTTTGTTTCCGAAATTAAAAACGGAGAATATACAAGACCATTAAACGTTGGTTTACCAGTAAATTCAAATGTAGATGATTTTGCTTTCAATATTGATTCTGATACTAAAAAAGGATATTTTGCCTCAAACAGATCTGGCGGAGTCGGAAGTGACGATGTTTACTCGTTACTAGAAACCAAAGATTTAATTATCGAAGATTGCAAACAATTTTTAGCGGGTACAATTACAGATGTAGATACAAAATTACCTTTAGAAAACGCTATTGTTCTTTTACAAGACGTTAACAAAAAAGAGATAGAAAGATTTACAACAACTGCTGATGGTAAATTTAGTTTTACAGTTGCTTGCGAAAAAGAATATGTAGTTTCTGCATCAAAAGAAAATTATACTGAAGCTTCTAAAGCATTTGTATTAGGAAAACAAAGAAATCTAATCAACGATGCTTCTTTGGCTCTAAAATCGCTTGAAGTTATCAAGCAAGAAGAATTGCTTGTAGCGGAAGAAATAAAGAAGAAAGAAGCTATTGCTGAGCAAAAGAAGAAAGAAGTAGAAGTAAAAGAAAAAGAAATTGCTGAGGTTATAAAACAAGAGAAAATCGAAAAAATTATTGCTCAAGAAAAAGATGTTGTCAGAGAAAAAGACAAGTTAGTAATCAAGACAGATCCTATTTATTTCGACTACGATTTGTGGTACATCCGTAAAGATTCTAAAGTTACCTTAAAACGTGTTATCGAGTTAATGAACAAATACCCAGACATGATTCTAGAAATAGGTTCACACACTGATATGCGTGGAAACGATAGATATAATTCAGTTTTATCCGAAAAAAGAGCACAATCTACTCGAGATTATCTAATAGATTTTGGTATTGCCGAAAACCGAATTACTGCAAAAGGTTACGGAGAATCAGAACCAATCATTAAATGTGAATCTGAAAAATCATGCACTGAAGAGCAACACGAACTAAACCGTCGAAGCGAGTTTGTGATAAAGAGTTTATAGTAAAAAAGGTCTAATGAAAATTAGGCCTTTTTTTGTATTGTGTATTATGTCTGTTTTATTTGTATTTAAACTGTTTTTTTATATAATAAATCATCCGATGTCTTATTTTTATTGCTAAAAAACTCTAAAATAGATTATGAATAGATTAACCTTTTTATTATTACTAGTTTCATTTAAAAATTATTCTCAAGTTGGCATAAATACAATTACACCCAATGCATTGTTTGAAATCAAATCCAGTAATCAAATCTCTCCTTCTAATACCGATGGAATAATTATACCAAAAGTAGATGTTTTTCCGGCAATAAACCCAACAATATCTCAGCAAGGAATGTTAGTTTATTTGACAACCGTTGACGGAACAAGACAACCCGGCTTTTATTATTGGGATAATGCATGGAATAGTTTTGGATGGGGTTTAAAAGGTAATGGAGGAACTAATCCTACTTCAAATTTTGTAGGAACTACTGATGATAATGATTTAATTTTTAAAAGAAATAATGTGCAATCCGGCTTAATTGGAACCACAAACACTTCTTTTGGATTAAACGCTCTTAGTACTTTAAATACAGGTATAAATAACACTGCCTACGGATTAAATTCTTTATTTTCTAATACAAGTGGCAGGTGGAATATTGCTAATGGATCAAATGCTTTATATTCAAACACAACTGGCAGCTTTAATACATCATATGGATCAAATGCACTATACTCAAATACAGATGGTTTTCACAATACTGCTTGCGGTTTCCAATCAATGTATTATAACACAACTGGTTTTGGAAACTCAACTCTAGGAACAAGTACACTTTCTAGAAATACTATTGGAGGTAATAATGTTGCGATAGGAAATACTTCTTTAACATATAACACCACTGGGGATTTAAATGTTGGTTGCGGAGCAAGCGCATTAAATAATAATAGAACTGGCTCGAGAAACACAGCTATTGGTTCCTTTGCATTGGCTAACTCAATCGCTGGAGAAAACAATGTAGCTATAGGTGCTAACGCATTATCATTAGCAACTGGTTCAAACAATATTGGTATAGGATATAATTCAATAGTACCTAATGCTGCAGGGGACAATCAAGTTCAAATAGGAAATACAAGTATTAATTATGCTGGCATACAAGTGGCTTGGTCTGTAACTTCAGACAATCGTTGGAAATCAAATATTCAAAAATCAAATTTAGGCTTAGACTTTATTAAAAAATTAAACCCTGTTTCTTACATTCGTAACAATGATAAAAATAAAAAAATAGAATACGGATTTATAGCACAAGAATTAGAACAAACGCTTAACACTTCGGATGCAATTAATAATGCAATTATAACTAAAGACGACTCAGGAATGTACAGCGTTCGTTACAACGACCTTTTATCGCCTATGGTTAAAGCAATTCAAGACCAACAAAAAATAATTGAAAGTCAAAATAAAAGAATAGAACTTTTAGAATCAAAAATTAAAGAAATAGAAGAAAAATTGTAAATAATATATTAGCCGAAAGGATTATTATTCTGCCTTTGTTAAAATATTTTTTTAAAAAATATTTAGTAGTAACCTAAACCGTCGAAGCGAGTTTGTGATAAAAAATTTATAAAATAAAGTAAGGTCTAGCGAAAGTTAGACCTTTTTTGTTTTCTTTAACAGTTTTATCTGTGTTTTAACGATTATTTTTGATATTTGACTTATTGATTGTTAGCTTTATAAAACAATTTTAAACACAAAAATCATGAAAACACTAAAAACAACAATTGCATTAGTATTACTTACGTTTTTTGCATTTTCTTGTAGCAAGGACGAAGATCCAGTGCCGGCTCCAGTACCGCCGGTAGTTTTGGCGCCATTACAAGATCCGTTGGCAGGCTATTTAGCCGCTTCAGGATTTGATCAAAAATTAACTAATCAGGTGAATTTGGGAGATTATGAATTTGGTTATTCTTTTATCCCTTTAGTCAATGGAAAAATAACGGCTATTGTAGCTAAAATTCCAGATGTTCACGCAGCTATGAGAGTAACTATTTGGAATAAAGCAACTGCAACAGTACTTCGAACAGAGACTATAGATATAGTTACTGCTGGCGTTGAAGTAACAAAAACAATTACCGCTTTAGATCTTGTTCAGGGTACTGAATATTTTATAACATTTAACAGTAACGACTGGTATGACCATAGGAAAAATGATAGCTCAAATGTTACTTATCCTTTTACAGTAGGAGATATTAGAATTACTTCTTATTCGTTTGCAAGTGGAACAGCTCAAGTTTTGCCAAGCTCTCCTCAGTTAAGTTATTATGCTGGTGACTGTAGTTTTAAGTTTCAAAAATAATATCTATTTACTATATTAGTATATAAAAAAGGTTTGCTGAAAGCAAGCCTTTTTATGTTAAAAAATAAATTTATTTTTAGTACATTTGAGATATGAATTTAGAAACTCAAATAGCAAAAATATCCAGTTTTCAACACCTAGAATTGCTTGCGAATCAAATTGTAGAAGGATTTATTTCGGGAATGCACAAAAGTCCGTTTCATGGTTTTTCGGCCGAGTTTGCTGAGCATAAAACCTACAATATTGGTGAAAGTACCAAACACATCGATTGGAAATTATTTGCCAAAACCGATCGATTGTACACTAAGAAGTACGAAGAAGAAACCAATCTACGTTGCCATCTTATTATAGACAATTCGTCATCCATGCATTATCCTAAACTAAAAGAAAATCAGTTTTTTTATGAAAATAAAATAGGATTTTCAGTTTTAGCATCGGCAGTTTTAATGAATTTATTAAAAAAACAAAGAGATGCGGTGGGTTTAAGCATATTCTCTGACAAATACGAATATTACGCTCCCGAAAAAGGGAGTGATCGTCACCACAGAATGCTGCTAAACAAGTTAGAAAATACGCTAGAAACTCCAAAAGAGACAAAGAATACAGATACGATTACTTTGCTGCATCAAATTGCCGAAAAAATGCATCGCCGTTCCATGATTGTTTTGTTTACAGATATGTTTCAGCCAGAAGAGGACGAACGTCTGTTTAAAGCCTTACAACACCTAAAACACAACAAACACAAAGTGGTTTTGTTTCACGTTATTGATAAAAAAACAGAGCTAAATCTTGATTATGACAACACACCACGCAAGTTTATCGACTTAGAAACAGGTGATGAGGTGAACCTTTTTGCCGAAAACGTAAAAAATAACTACGAAAAAGCGGTAAATAACTACTTCGAAAAAGTAGCAAACACCTGTTCTTTATACAAAATAAAGTATGTTCCTGTATCTGTTGACGAAAACTTTGAAAAAATAATAACAACGTATCTAGTTGAAAAACAAAAATTTGGCTAGTATGGAAAATAAAATTTCAAAAATATCTTAAAAAAGATTTGCGAAAGTTAAAAAACATTGTATCTTTGCAACCGCAATTAAGCAGAGGTTTGGTAGTTCAGTTGGTTAGAATACGTGCCTGTCACGCACGGGGTCGCGGGTTCGAGTCCCGTCCAGACCGCTAATTGGGAAAAGCGATTCAGAAATGGATCGCTTTTTTGTCCCAATAAAGGTTTTAAGATTAGTTGTGTTGTTTAAGCTACGACTTTGTAACTCGTAGCAGGTTTAGTAGTTAGACCAATGAAAAGCTTTCCACTTTTGTGGATGGCTTTTTTGTTTTTTATGATGTCTTGTCCTAAAATAGCGATACATAAATTCATCGTTATGGAAAACACCCAGGAACCTCGCTATGTAAAGCGTACCCA
>NZ_JAYSSZ010000137.1:0-3977 GCF_043720215.1 Flavobacterium sp.
GTCAAAAGAAGAACCATCACCCAATTTCCCGATATACATTCCGGGGCGGGTACGTATGTGTTCTTTCCAGTCTAACGACTTGATACTACTTTCGTCGTATTTAGCTTCTTTAGCCATATCTAATTATTTCTTTTTAAACGTTAAATCTAAAATGCATTACGTCGCCATCAGCAACAACGTATTCTTTCCCTTCAATTCTTAATTTTCCAGCATCTCTACAAGCAGATTCTGAACCAAGCGTTACAAAATCATTGTACCCTATCACTTCCGCTTTAATAAATCCTTTTTCAAAATCAGTATGAATTACCCCAGCAGCTTGTGGTGCCGTTGAACCTACGTTTATTGTCCAAGCACGCACTTCTTTTACACCTGCAGTAAAGTAAGTTTGTTGGTTTAATAATTTGTAAGCAGCACGAATAAGTACTGATGCTCCTGGCTCATGTAATCCCATATCTTCTAAGAACATTTTGCGTTCTTCATAGGTTTCTAATTCAGTAATATCGGCTTCGGTTCCAACTGCTAAAACGATAACTTCTGCGTTTTCGTCTTTTACTAATTCACGAACTTGGTCTACATATTTGTTTCCTGTTGCTGCCGAATCTTCATCGACATTACAAACATATAATACTGGTTTTGATGTAATTAATTGAAAAGATTCGAATAATTCTTCTTCTTCATAACCTTTTGGCTCAACAGTTCTTGCCGATTTTGCTTGTAGCAAAGTTTCTCGAATTCTATTTAATAATCCTTCCTCAACTATCGCTTCTTTGTTTCCAGTTTTTGCGGCACGTTTTACTTTCTCTAAACGTTTTTCGACAGTTTCTAAGTCTTTTAGTTGCAACTCGATATCGATAGTTTCTTTGTCACGAATTGGATTTACATTTCCGTCTACGTGAATAATATTATCGTTATCAAAACAACGCAAAACGTGAATAATTGCGTTACATTCTCTTATGTTTCCTAAGAATTGGTTACCTAAACCTTCTCCTTTACTTGCTCCTTTTACGAGTCCTGCAATATCAACAATATCGACAGTCGCCATTTGAACACGTTCTGGTTTTACCAACTCTTCTAATTTTTCTATTCTTGGATCAGGAACGTTTACCACACCAATATTTGGTTCGATAGTACAAAACGGAAAATTAGCACTTTGTGCTTTTGCGTTTGACAAACAATTAAATAAAGTCGATTTTCCTACGTTTGGTAATCCTACAATTCCTGCTTTCATTTTACTAATTTTGGTGCAAATGTACTAAGCCGTACAAGCATTTTAATTCTACAAAATATTTTGGTGTGCAAATATAGTCAATTTATATTCTAATCTATTTTTGAATAGGCTTTTCAAATAAAATAAATTTAGTTAAATAGTCTTCAATATCTGTTTTGTATTTATTAAAAAGTAGTTTGTAATCTTCTTTCATAAGCGATATATGATGCGAAACAAAATAATTATCCATTTTTGTTTGCACGATTATACTTTTACCATTTGGAACATTAACCATGTATACTATCCATTCTTTACCAATGTTTAAACTTGGCAATTGGTCAGTTATATTTAACTCAAAATTACTGTCATTTAGCCTACTAATAGTTTTTGAAGCATATTCCTCAGTGGACAAATCTTTTTGTCCTAATTCCTCAATCGCAAAATCAATTTCAGTAGTGATTGCAAAAACGGTTTTGTCTTTTCTTGGTGCATGAATAAATAATAAATCATTTCCTGTTGGGAATTCTCGCCAACCTTCGATTTGAGGTGCTTTAAATTCAAAAGATTTTGCGTATTTTTTTACCGCTGTTCTTACAGAGGGAAAGCTACTATTTAAATTTTCCGATTTAACCATCTTATGAAAGAAATCTCCTCCTAAAAGTCTATTGTATATTGAAAGATTAATATTTTTGTATATTGAAATATAATTTTCTGGTAAAATTGTTTTATTTGTTTTTATTTCATTTTCGTTATAAGATTTATCTCTTTTTAAATTTACAGTCTTAAAAGTTCCAATCTTCTTATTATTAACCGTATTATATACTATGATGTTTGCCGAAATAAATATATGATAAAGACTTTCATTATTGTTGCTTTTTGCTTCACTTCTGAAGTAACCTAATTCTTCATCAATAAGAATGACATTTTCCCAACCATCAGTTTTTAATTTATTGTTATCAAGTTTTAAATCGTTTGGAGATGAGAAATATTTTAACGCCTCTTTTTTGTTTAAACAAGTTATATCTAAATTGACATTATTAGAATTAAAATCCTCTATGATATGATTGACGTGCTCTGATTTGTAAGTTGTAAAATCACTTAATAATTTTTGCAATTCTTCTGAATTTCGATCATTAGAAGCATCTTGAGCCGATTTTGATATTAGAACACCTAATAATCCTCCTCCTACAAAAGGAGTATTATTCAGTTCAATTCTTAATTTATTTTCTCCATTAACAATAACTAGTATTTTAAGTTTGTTATTCTGTCCAATGATTGTATAATTCGACAATAGCAATATTAGAAATAAATAGATGACTTTTTTTGACATTTTTTGTTGTTAAAATGATTAATACTAAAAAAATAAATGAATTTTAAGAATATTTTGTTTGAAAACATCATTACAGACAAACGTTTTTTATTAAAAATCTAGTTAACTCGATTTTCCTACGTTTGGTAATCCTACAATTCCTGCTTTCATTATGGTTTTGTTTTAAAAGTGTGCAAATATACTTTAAATCTTATTAAGATTCAAAGTATAAAAAGGGAAATGATAAACACTTCTAATCTAAAATTTAATTACTGAGTAGATAATTTTTCGATAATATCTTTTTCTTCTTTTGTAGAAACAAATCCTGATTCGAAATCCCAATAATTAGTAAAAAATGAAGTTTTTTTATTAATTAGAGATTTGTCTTTGAAAATATTTTTATCATTGTATTTAAAAAGTTCTTTATCAAAGTTAGTTATTATCATGTGATTATTTACTTCTATTCTTCTGTTTTGCTTTTTGTATTTTTTTTCAAATGCAATTACTTCCTTAGAGTTTGCTAGATAATAGAGATCATTATCTGTTCTAAAAGTATTTTTAAATTCTAATTTAAAAATTTTACTACTTCCTAAAAAAGATTGTCGTAAATCTTCTAGTCGAGAATCTGGAACTAGAGAACTGACTTCCATAATAATCATTTTATTTCTATCATAAACAATTGTAAATTCCGACAAAACTCCTCTTACTTCTTCTATTGGAGTTACTTTAATTACAAGAAAATCCTCATTACTAGGAAATGATTTAATTTGAAAATCATACTTCTGTTTTGCGTTTGATGCAAGAATTTCGTCTATATACTTAAACTGATAATAATTTTCTATTATATTATTTAAATCGTAACCTAAAAGTTCTGCATCTATATCACCATCTAAAAGTCCAACTGCTCTATTTTGTTCTACTAAAATATCAGTTTTAATATTTTTTGAGTTTCCAGCAATTTGAAAATTAATTAATCCATCATTAAAAAAAATAATCTGATCATTTTTTTTGTAAAACTCTCTTAAATAAACTTTCAGATTAACAGGTACAGTTATTTTAATCAGTGAGTTTTGCACTAAATTTTTCAAAATTTCTTGAGGAGAATCACTAGTTAAAATAACTTCTTCTAATCGTTTTGCATTACTCTCAAGATAAACTTCATTAATTTTTTTATTTAACTCAGCGTATTTTACAATGTAAGTTTTATACATTGAATGCTCGAATTGCAAATCAGATTCGCTCGACAAATTAATATTTGCCTCACCATTTTTGTTAGTTAAAAAACCTTGTTTACTTTTCAGGGAAGTTATGGTTACTTCATCAATAGGCATACCCGTTTCCACATCTTTTACAATGACTGCAAATTCGATATTTTGAGAATAGACAAAACCACTAATAAATAACAATATAAAAGATAAAAATTTCTTCATATTACTTTTGTTTGTTCAAATTTAACAAAAA
>NZ_JAYSSZ010000138.1:0-1564 GCF_043720215.1 Flavobacterium sp.
AGTTCCAGTTCAAAGTCAACGTCTTCTAAAATAGAAACCTTTTCTTTTTCATTGTTACTTTTTACCTTGTCGTATAAATCAAGGTATTTGCTTTTGTAGTCTTCAAATATTAGCTCCTCCATTGCCAAGCTTTCCCATTTAAAATCGGCAAAAGCAGTTAGGATATTTTTTATCCGCATTAGATTCCTGAATGCTTTTATAAATTCTAATTCATCGTCTTCGCTTTGTAAATCATTAACACTATCTACCGTTGGGGCAAGTTTTAATAGTTCATCATAAGCCTCATCAAACTTTTTTACATAGTCTTCATAAGGCTGCATGATGATTACATCAATAGCTTCCTTATTGCTGAATAAGGTAATGGCTTCGTCCGTAGCTTTTTTTAAATTGCGGAATACTACTATATTTCCTTGGGATTTTTGTTCGTTTAATATTCTGTTGGTTCTTGAATAGGCTTGTATTAGACCATGATATTTTAAGTTCTTATCGACATACATGGTGTTCAGCGTTGGACTGTCAAAACCCGTCAGGAACATATTTACCACTAATAAAATATCAATTTTACGTTCTTTTACTTTTTTTGAAATATCGTTGTAATAGTTGTAAAACGATTCGCTGTCTTTCGTTGAAAATTTAGTTTCAAAGAGTTGGTTGTAATGGACAATAAATTCGTCTAACTTTTCCCGACTATGAGCTTGTAAACCATATAAAGCCCTAGGCGGTTCTTCCAATACTGATAATTCTTCGGGCAGTAATCCGTTGGCTTCTGCATCGTCTTCATTGGCGGCATAACTGAAAATAGTAGCGATTTTAAGATTGTGTTCTCCTGCTACTTCCTTCTGGTATAAAATATCGTAATACTTAATAAGCGTATCCACAGAACTTACGCAAAACATAGCGGTAAATTCTCTGTTATGTGTTTTACGGTTGTGGTTGACTATAATGTAATCGGCTATTTTTTCTAAACGTAGAGGTGATTCCATCAACTCCTTTACATCAATATCTTCTACCTCAATATCTATTTCGGTGGCGGTATCTTTTTTCTTGTACCTGCCGACATATTCTACGGCAAACTTTAAAACGTTTTCATCTTTGATAGCATCAGTAATTACATATTTGTGCAAACATTCGCCGAATAGTTCGGTAGTAGTTCTTTTACCCAACTCATTTTTTACGGCATTGTCTGCAAAAATGGGAGTGCCTGTGAATCCAAATAACTGTATATTATTAAAAAACGCTTTGATACGATTATGTGTTTCTCCGAACTGACTACGGTGGCATTCGTCAAAAATAAAGACGATACGTTCGTTTTGGAGTTTTTCCATTTTGCCTAAATACTGCTTTTTGCTGATAGCAGTATTTAGTTTTTGGATGGTGGTTACAATGAGTTTGGTATCGTCTGCAAATTGATTTACCAATGCTTTAGTATTGTCTGTGCCGTCAATACTGCCTTTGCTAAAGCTGTTAAATTCTTTGGTAGTTTGATAATCTAAATCTTTTCTATCCACTACAAATACCACTTTTTTTACTTGTGGTAGATTCATTAAAATCTGACTGGCTTTAA
>NZ_JAYSSZ010000139.1:0-11156 GCF_043720215.1 Flavobacterium sp.
GTTGATGAGCGGCGATAGTCAACAAAATGAGTGTTAATATTTATACCTAACATTAATTTATCTTGATATTGGGTAGCTGCATTAAATGTTACTTTTCCGTTATATCCTGTTGATTCAACTGTGTTTTCATGATAATAGTTTGCTCCACTAGGAACATTCGAAAAATAGGCTGTGTTGTTTGGATTTAATGGATCTACGGGATCAATTATAAAGGACTGATAACCTAAATAAGCTTGTTGATCTTCATAATTTAATTCTTCAAAAAAAGCATCTTGAAGTGTACTAAGTAAAATGCCGCCTCTTAAAGGATTTGCATTAGCATAACTCAAAAAATAGTTGTCTATAGAATTATTAGCATTCGTACCCGCTGAGAATAATGAATTGTCAAAATTATTAGTGTTTTCATAATTTATGGCAATCGAGAATTTTTTCCAATCACTATTTTCATGATTGTTTTCAAAAACAAAAACTGCTCCAGCTTGGTTCAAATCAAGCGAATTAGTATTTTCTGAAGTGTTTTTTCCAAAATAGTTCGAGTTGTTTTTGATGTTAAAACTACTTACTGATGCTGCTATTTGATTATTTGCAAAAACTACCGAACCAGCAGGATTTACATTAAGTGCAGATAAATCGCCACCTAGTGCGCCAAAAGCACCGCTCATAGCTCTAAAACGAGCAGTTCCGTTAAGGTTGTCTTGCGCATATCTATAGGCATCTGATACTTCTTGAGCTTGTACTGCTGAAAAACAGAATACTATTGTAAAAAAAGTAATATATTTTTTCATTTAATTTATTTTTAAGTCAATGAAAAACCAATGTATTTATGAATAAATACATTGGTTATATGATTTGTTACCCTCTACGTCCACCAGAACGACCTCCACCTGAAGAGCTTCCACTATTACTGCTTCCAGATGAAGAACGAGGTGAGTCATAACTTCTTGGAGACTCGTGAGTTCTAGGGCTTTCACTTCTAGGGGATTCTATTCTTGGTCTAGGAGTGTTAGTATTGTTTTCTCTAGGAGTTGATGTTCTAGGTCTTGGGGTATTGTTGTTATATCCTGAATCTGTATTGGATCTTGGAGTATTATATTCGTTACCTCTGGGTGATGTGCTTCTTGGTCTAGGTGTATTGTTAAATTCGGTACTTCTAGGAGATGTAGTCCTTGGATTTCTTGGTTGCGAGAAATTAGATCTAGGATTGTCTATGTTAGTGCTATTTCTTCTGTTTGAAGAATAACTTCTACCGCCATTGTTTCCATATCGGTCATTATAGGCAGAACCTCTTCTTCCGTGATTGTAAGCGTAATTGTTTCCATAATACCCATAATTGTTATATCCATAATAATTATTGTAACCATAAAATCCACAATTATTCCAATTATTCCAATTGTTCCAACCCCAATTGTTCCATCCACCGAAGCCCCAGCCACCATTCCAGCCCCAGCCATTATTCCAGCCATTATTCCAGCCACCCATGCCCCAGTTATTCCAACCCCAATTGTTGTCATAAACATTAATGGTTACATTTTCGCCATTATTACCCCAGCCTGAATAACTCTGAGTGGTGTTGTTTTGGTTCTGGTTTTCATTGTAATTGCTAGAGTAGTTGTCAACATCTGTAAGAACTTCTGTTTGTTCGTTACTATAATTATTAGCGTTTGAGCCAAAATATTCTTTGTATTTGTTGTTTGCTTCAACAGCTTGGGGATCTTGTTCTTTGTTCTCAATAGGTTGCTTTTGTTTTTCACCTCCATAAATCCCATCATTGTCGTAATATGATTTATTTTGGTATGAGCCACACGATACAGTAGCTAATCCTAACAACCCAACAACGGATTTTAGTATTGTGTTTTTTGAAAAAAAATAATAAGTTTTCATATCTATAAGGTTTTTTATTGTTGGACAATACAAAAATAGTTAGTTTTGTCGAACTATTTTATTTTTTAACAAGGTACAAAATTTGTGCCAAACTATTCAAGATGAGCAAGAACTTAACAACAAGAGCTGAAGATTATTCAAAATGGTATAACGAACTAGTGGTAAAAGCTGATTTAGCCGAAAATTCTGGTGTAAGAGGTTGTATGGTTATCAAGCCTTACGGTTATGCTATTTGGGAAAAAATGCAAGCAGAATTAGATAGAATGTTTAAAGAAACAGGACACAGTAATGCTTATTTCCCTCTTTTTGTGCCAAAGAGCATGTTTGAAGCTGAAGAAAAAAATGCAGAAGGTTTTGCTAAAGAATGTGCTATTGTTACGCATTATAGATTAAAAAACGATCCAGACAAACCAGGAAAATTAATGGTAGATCCAAATGCAAAATTGGAAGAAGAATTGATTGTTCGTCCAACTTCTGAAGCAATTATTTGGAGTACCTATAAAGGTTGGATACAATCGTATAGAGATTTACCATTATTAATTAATCAATGGGCAAATGTAGTTCGTTGGGAAATGCGTACTCGTTTATTTCTTCGAACTGCCGAATTTTTATGGCAAGAAGGTCACACAGCTCACGCCACAAGAAGCGAAGCTATCGAAGAATCTGAAAAAATGATGAATGTATATGCCGATTTTGCTGAAAATTTTATGGCAATACCAGTTATAAAAGGACTAAAAACTGAAACAGAACGTTTTGCTGGAGCTGAAGAAACGTATTGTATTGAAGCTTTAATGCAAGACGGGAAAGCCTTGCAGGCTGGAACTTCTCACTTTTTAGGGCAAAATTTCGCCAAAGCTTTTGATGTAAAATTTGCCAATGCTGAAGGAAAACAAGAATACGTCTGGGGAACTTCTTGGGGTGTTTCCACTCGTTTGATGGGAGCTTTAGTTATGACGCATTCTGATGATAACGGATTGGTTTTACCCCCTAATTTAGCACCTATACAAGTAGTTATTGTGCCTATTTTTAAAACAGATGAAGAGTTTGAAAGAATTTCTACTGTAGCTAATGATTTAGTAGTACAATTTAAAAAACTAAATATCTCGGTTAAATTTGACAATAGAACCACACAAAAACCAGGATTCAAGTTTGCGGAATGGGAGTTGAAAGGAGTTCCTGTCCGAATTGCTATTGGTCCAAAGGATTTAGAGAACGGAACTTTCGAAATTGCACGACGTGATACGTTGACAAAAGAAGTAAAATCGGCAGATGGAATCGCAAGATATATAAGCGACTTGTTAGAGCAAATTCAGAGTGATTTATTCAATAAAGCATTAAATTACAGAAACACACATATTACCGAAGTTTCTGATTTTGAAGAATTTAAAACAATTCTTGAAAATAAAGGTGGATTTATTTCAGCTCATTGGGACGGAACGCCAGAAACTGAAGAGAAAATTAAGGAACTAACAAAAGCAACAATTCGTTGTATTGCATTGGATAGAAAAGAGGAGACTGGAACCTGTATGCTCACTGGAAAACCTTCTGATGGAAGAGTTCTTTTTGCAAAAGCTTATTAAAATATAATAAAATATTGCAAAAAATGTTATTTGACTATTGCGAGAATAAAAAATAGTTGTATTTTTGCACTCGCATTACAAAATAATGCAATGGCCCGTTCGTCTATCGGTTAGGACGCATGGTTTTCATCCATGTAAGAGGGGTTCGATTCCCCTACGGGCTACAATTATTGATATTACAAAGTCTAAGGCCCGTTCGTCTATCGGTTAGGACGCATGGTTTTCATCCATGTAAGAGGGGTTCGATTCCCCTACGGGCTACAATTAGTTGTAAATAAGTTTTGTGAAATTTAAACTTGGTGTCTCGAGTTTTTATTTTATTAGTTAAAACCAAAGTGATTGTGTCAACAATTGTGGGAGGTTTTTCTTTTTTAACTGATAGTTTATAAATAATTATTACAATTAAAAAATCAAAAAAAATGGCAAATCATAAGTCAGCTTTAAAAAGAATTAGAAGCAACGAAAAGAGAAGAGTATTAAACAGATACCAACACAAAACAACTCGTAATGCAATCAAAGCATTAAGATTGTCAACTGTGAAGGCTGATGCTTCTGCAAAATTATCAAACGTAATCTCTATGATTGATAAATTAGCTAAGAAAAACATTATACACGATAACAAAGCATCAAACTTAAAATCTAAATTAACTAGATTCGTTTCATCTTTGTAATACTTATTGTGTTCAAATTTTATAAAAGCTCCTTTTTTAGGAGCTTTTTTTATTTACCTTAATGTAAGTAAAACGTTAACATATTTACTTCAAAATTAAAGAGATAAAACAATACTATGATTTAAGTATTTTTTTATGTACTTTTGCACCCACAAAAAAACACAGATGGAATCTATTAGAAACATTGCAATTATTGCTCACGTCGATCACGGTAAAACTACCTTGGTTGATAAAATCATGTATCACTGTCAACTATTTCGTGATAACGAAAACACAGGTGATTTAATTCTAGACAACAACGACTTAGAGCGTGAAAGAGGAATTACCATTACTTCTAAAAATGTTTCTGTACAATATAAAGGTACAAAAATTAATATTATCGACACTCCTGGTCACGCCGATTTCGGTGGTGAAGTAGAGCGTGTATTAAACATGGCCGATGGAGTTTGTTTATTAGTAGATGCTTTTGAAGGGCCAATGCCACAAACCCGTTTCGTATTGCAAAAAGCAATCGATTTAGGTTTGAAACCTTGCGTTGTAATTAATAAAGTTGATAAAGAAAACTGTACTCCTGAAGAAGTTCACGAAAAAGTTTTTGACTTAATGTTTGAATTAGGTGCTGAAGAATGGCAGTTGGATTTCCCAACCGTTTATGGTTCTGCTAAAAATAACTGGATGTCTGATCATTGGGAAAATGTAACTGATAATGTGGAAGCATTGTTGGATATGGTTATCGAAAATGTACCAGCTCCTAAAGTTTCTGAAGGAACGCCACAAATGTTGATTACTTCTTTAGATTTCTCAGCATTTACTGGTCGTATCGCGATTGGTAGATTAGAAAGAGGAGTTTTAAAAGAAGGTATGCCAATCTCATTAGTAAAAAGAGATGGTACAATAATGAAATCTAGAATTAAAGAATTACATACTTTTGAAGGTCTTGGACGTAAAAAAGTACCGGAAGTAATTGCTGGAGATATTTGTGCGATTGTTGGAGTAGAAGGTTTTGAAATTGGAGATACAATCGCCGATTCTGAAAATCCAGAAGCTTTACAAACTATTGCTATCGATGAGCCTACAATGAGTATGTTGTTTACCATTAATGACTCTCCTTTCTTTGGTAAAGAGGGTAAATTTGTAACTTCTCGTCATATTAGAGATCGTTTGACAAAAGAATTAGAGAAAAACTTAGCGATGAAGTTAGGTGAAACAGATTCGGCTGATAAATTCATGGTTTTTGGTCGTGGAGTACTCCACCTATCTGTTCTTATCGAAACAATGAGAAGAGAAGGTTACGAATTACAAATTGGTCAACCACAAGTTATTATCAAAGAAATTGATGGTAAAAAATGTGAGCCTATTGAAGAGTTAACTATCGATTTACCAGAAACACTTTCAGGAAGAGCTGTAGAGTTTGTTACTTTACGTAAAGGTGAAATGTTAAGCATGGAAACCAAAGGGGAGCGTATGATCATTAAATTTAATATTCCATCTCGTGGAATTATTGGATTGCGTAACCAATTACTTACCGCTACTGCTGGTGAAGCTATTATGGCTCACCGTTTCATTGGATATGAGCCTTACAAGGGTGAAATTTCTGGACGTAACAAAGGTTCATTGATTTCTATGGAAAAAGGAAAAGCGATTCCTTATTCTATAGATAAATTACAAGATCGTGGTAAGTTTTTTGTTGAACCAAATGCCGAAATTTACGAAGGTCAAGTAATTGGAGAAAACTCTCGTGGTGATGATATGTGTGTAAACGTAACCAAAGAGAAAAAGCAATCTAATGTTCGTTCTTCTGGAAATGATGAAAAAGCAAGGATTATTCCACCAATTATTTTCTCTCTTGAGGAAGCTTTAGAATACATTCAAAAAGATGAATATGTTGAGGTTACACCAAAATCTATTCGTTTAAGAAAAATCTATTTGACAGAAACTGACAGAAAAAGATTTAAAATCTAATTTAAAATCTTTCTTAAATATTGAAAACCATCAACGAAAGTTGGTGGTTTTTTTGTTTAATCAAATACACCATAGTTTGCCAAATCATTTGGGTTTATTCCTTCAAGTCAGACTATTTTCTATGCTACTGGTTGTGGGGTATTACTATATGCGAGCAAAGCAAACTGGCAAAGTAATCCTTCCGCTAAGTGATAAAAAAAGAAAAGTCCAACTTTCGCTGGACTTTCTATCTAAATTATATTTTGTATTATCGTTTCAAAGCGAAATTACCTTTCATGTTTCTTCCATCTTCGAACAAAACAGTATACCAATAATCTGTTGCAGGTAAAGGCGTCCCATTATACGTTCCGTCCCAGCCTTTTTCTGATGGAGAAATTTGTTTGATTAATTTCCCGAAACGATCAAAAATTGAAACAGTTGTTTTTCCACTAAATAGAGCACTCACACCACGAACATTCCAATAATCGTGAATACCATCACCGTTTGGAGTAAAAAATTGAGGAATTCCTAGAACATATATTTCTTCTGAAACTGTCCCGCAACCATTCATGTCTTTTGCATAAACAGTATGAATTCCCGCCATAACATTAGTGAAAATATTGCTTTCTTGGAATGGTCCAAATTCTTCATCTAAACTATATACATAATCACCAGGACCAGTTACGTTTACTGTAACCGTGTTATCATTGTTAGTAACTAAATCAACAATAGTGGTAGATAATATTGTTGCAAAATTTGATGCTACAACGGTTATAGTTCTTGTTCTAGGACAACCTTCAGGGATAGTTTTTACTTCAACAGTATATATTCCAGATTGATTAATCCCTAGTGGGTTAATATCTGTTAGTGTATAATTTGTTTCCCCAATAATTTCAACACCATCTTTAAACCATTTATAGCTATAATTTGAAATTGGAGTTCCGTCATTTATTCCAGCATCTAATATAATGTAAAGCGAAGATAAATTTTGACAAATAACTCCAGTGTCAACTAAGTTGATATTTGGTAACGGATTTACAACAAATGCAAGCGTTGTAGTTGCAGGGCAAGTTGTGTTTATTGGATTAGTAACTGTTACTGTTACATTTTGCGTTCCAGTTACAAAAGGATTTGGTAGTGGACTTGGTAAAGTTGTTCCAGTCCCATCAGTATATGTTACAATCATTCCAGTTTGTCCATTTAGGATAGTACTTTCATAAAGAGAAGTGTCAAATCTACTTTTGTTATCTGTATCAGAACCTGATAATAAATCATCACATGATGCTGGAATTATAACAGGATTTGCAACTGGTCTTGCATCTACCGTAAACTGTATTGTGGTTTCATCAATACAAGCTAGAGTTGTATTATTTGTTACACGTGCTTTTATAGTTTGAGTTGCTGTTAAAAAACTTGCAGGAAATGGGCTTGCAACTGGATTCCCTAGCGAATCTAACAAAGGATTTCCTAGTGAATCGTAATAAGTTACAGTAACAGGAAATGATTGATTGGTTCCTAATAATGTACTTTCTAAATTTGAAGTAGTGAAAGTATGATTTATAACCGCATCAGTAGTATTATCGTCGCAAGCTGCTGGAAATATAACTGGATTAGCAAATGGTAATTTTTCGACAGTTAGGAAAACACGAGCAAAACCATAACAAGCTTGACTAATTGTACTATCTACACGTCCCCAAATGGTTTGAGTATTTGGGATGTCATTTTGAAATGAATTAATTGGAGTTATAGGATTTGTTTGCGCATCTCTATCGACTATGTTTCTATAATAACTTATAGTATAACTTCCTGCAGGAAGTACCGTAGTAAGTAAGTCTGTTGAAACACTACTGATATCAAAAGTTATTTTTCCGTCTCGATCGTCATCACAGTTACTAAATGATCTAGTAAAAGTTGCTGGAATTTGTGTTGCTATAACTTGAAGGTTTATTTGAGCTGTTCTAAAACAACCATTTGCATTTATTACAACTCTTGTCCAAACGGTCATTGCAGCAGGTGTTGTATTTGTAAAAGCCAAAGGGTTGGATATCAATTGTGCAGCATTTGCTGTTTGAGCACCTAATAAAGTTGTATAATAAGTAAATGTTTCATTTACAAAATTTGTAGAAATTAAGTTATTATTGATAGTTAAATTTATTGCTGTTATAGCATCTAAATCATCATCACATTGAATAATGGTTACATCATTTACAACTGGTAAAGCATAAACGGTTAATGTGGCATCTGTCGAAAGTAATCCACAAGAATTTCCTGTTTTATCTAGCTGAACTCTATATTTATAACCATTCATAGCGTTTGTTACCGTAGTAATAGTTAATGTATTTGTTGTTACACCAGAATATGGAGCTGTATTTGTAGCATTATTCCAAGTCACGCCATCAGTAGAAACTTGCCATTGGTAAGTGTTTCCACCATTGTCAGTAAGTGTGATTGTTGCATTTTGTAATTCGCAAGTAGGAGCAATTGTAGGTTGTGTTGTAATTACAATAGGAGCAAAGGTTATGTAATTTGTTGTTGGAGTAGTATAACCAACTCCGCTGGTTACTTGACCATTTGCATTTACTGTTGGAGGAGCAATTGCTCCCAGTAATCCGTCGCTATTTGCGTCAGAAGTTCCTGTAAAACCAGCTTCAATTACATCGTTACACAAATCATTATCAGAATCTAATTCTCGGTAATTTTTTATTCCGTCACTATCAGTATCTGCAATTAATTCATCTGAATCTAAAATACCATCATTGTCTGAATCAGAATCTAAGTAATCAGGAACCAAATCTCCATCAGTATCTATTGGAGCGAATCCAGGTCCGAAAACATTGTCAAGTCCATCAAGATTTGTATCGGTATTTGAAACAGCAACTGAGGTATCTACTTGAGCTTCGATTGTATCTAAAATTCCGTCTCCATCACTGTCAATATCTAAATAATCTGGGATGTTGTCTGTGTCGGTATCTTTATAAACACAAGTAGCTACTAGTTTGAATGTTGATTTATTACCTGCTGAATTTAACAAGTTTTTATGAGTAATTTTGAAATTACTGGTTTGAAAAGATTGGAAACTAAATGTTCCACTTCCAGCTGCAAGAGGTGTTGTTCCATTCAAACGAAAACGAATTTCGAAAGAAGAATATTGTGTTACACCACTTTCGTAAATTCCATCATAATTAGTATCAATTAATAACTGATTTGTTGGATTTAATACAGTAACTGTTTTATTTGTATCTGAATTTACAACATATTCTGCATTTGAATTTAGTAAATCTGCTGCATTTGCAGTCATTGGATATTCTAATCGAATATTTGTGGGTTGCGAAAATGCTAGATTGTAAGCTGCTTCATATGTTTTTCCAGCTAAAACCTCTGTAATAAAACTACCATCAGTATTTCCTAAAAAAGGAATTGCCGCTGCAGGAGTTGTAGTTGTTACTATTCCTGTATATGTAATAATACTTTGTGGAATTGTACCACTTGGAACAGCCGTATTTATAATTTGATTTCCAAAAGACTCTGTACAATTTGTTATTCCATCATTATCTAAATCTATATCAATATTATCATTCACTAAATCACTATCACCACCATTTGTAGGGCATGAACTTACCGGAATTTTATCAGAAATTAGAGGTGGAGTTGGACAGGTTGAAATAGAAGCTACTATATGATAATACCCAGGAAGAGTAGGGGTATGCTGATTTGTATTTGCTCCAGCAATGGCTCCATCATTAAAATACCATTGAAAAACATCGAAAGAGGTTATACTACTTACGGCTAAATTAGCATTAGGAATACAGTTTAGCTGTCCTGCAACTACAATTTGTTGTGTTACTTCTGGTTTGAATGTAAATCCTGAATAAAACCCACCGTAAGTTGCTGCTCCACTCGAACCGTAATAAGATAAATACAGTGAACGTGTTGAAAATACTGATACATTTCCAGTTACTCCTTTAAGTTCATAAGTTTCGTATGTTGCATTTCCAGTTACGGAAAGTGGTCCAGTGAATGTTATTCCAACGGGAAGAGTGGCTAATGTATAGCTGTTTCCATCTATGATAAAGTTTAGTGTTGCACCTGTTTCTGTAACAATACAAACGGTTCCAGTAAAGCTTGGATCACTTCCTACTTGATTAATTAATGGGATATTGTTTATTATTTTAGGAGTTTCACAGCTTAATGGTGGTACAAAATGCATATTTTGATTGGCATAATTAGATCCTCCTCCGCCATCATCTCCTCCAATAGCTTGATAGACAAATGAATTTTTAGTAGTACGAATAAATAAGTTGTTATTTGCTGTAAAGTGTGATCCATTAAAATCGACATAGTCACCAGCATTAAGTGTTATAAATGGAGTTGCGCTCCCATTTATGAAAACTTCTGTGTTATTTTCATGAGCAATAACTACAGGTCTTTCTATTTCTGTAAAACCACTACCTTTTATTAGAATATATTCTTTCCCAGTTCGTTCTGCAGAAACTATTTGATCCAAACCAAAATCTAAATTGGTAGTAGGACTATTACTACCTGCAATCGACCCGCAATTTACAGCAATAGGTTTGTCAGAAGTTATTAATGCTCCTATTAATCCATCGGCGTTGGCAATAGTTGGTCCTTGAACCGCAATAGCAAAACTTTCACCACTATTCAAGATAATATTTGCAGGAGTACTACCAGCTGCCGCATTATTAACTAATACTACTCCTGGTGCAATATCTGAAAAGGATATAGTTGTATTATTTTCGGTTGCTAATATAGTTGCAAAAGTATAATAATTACTACTTAAAGATGGAGTGTCTTTGTTTAGGAAAGCACCTATTCTAAATTGGGTTCCTAAGGCAGCAAGACCTTTAGATACAATACTACCAGCATGAAATGCTGCAGCTATTCTTACAGAGGCATACACAAGATCTTGAGCTTCAATAATATAACCTTTATTATTTAAGATTGTATTTGCTTGTGATTGATCGATTAAAATTTGAGAACTCGAATTGTTACCAATATCTAACACATAAGGAGTGTCTCTAGAAACAGTTCCGTTTATTATAGTACCGCCTAAAGGAATTATTCT
>NZ_JAYSSZ010000140.1:0-3931 GCF_043720215.1 Flavobacterium sp.
TAATTGCACTTAAAGTATTGTATATATTGACTTTATAAAAATTGTAAGATAAAAATAATGCAATTAAAAGCATAGAAATACTTGTTTTGTTGTACCAAATGTTATACCTTCGTACTGCGTTGCATCAGTTTGAAAGGCTTGTATTTACAAAGGTTTCACTTGTTTGCATCGGAATACAAATATAGTACAACAATTCTAATTTCCTATTATTATGGCTTCAATTAAACTAATCTTAAGAACTCATCAAGCAGACCAAACAGGACATTCTCCGCTTTATATCCGAATTATAAAAGATAGAAAAACGAAATTTATCACTGCTGGAGTGAAACTCAAAGAGAACGAGTGGGATGAAACAAAGCAGAAAGTAAAAAAGAACCATCCAAATAGTGCGAGAATGAATGCATCATTATCTCAAAAGATTGCAGATGCTGAAGGACAAGTTGCAGATTTGGAACGCAAAGTAAAAACCATTTCAATCAAAAAGTTAAAAGAAGCTATAAAGGGCAAAGAAGTACCTAATTTTTTTGAATATGCTTATGCTCGATGTGAGAAAATAAAAGGAAGCGTTTCTTTTGGGACTTATAAAAACTATATGCTTTATACCAAGAAATTTGAAAATTATGTAGGTAGTAAGGATGTTTATTTTGATGATATTACGGTTTCGGTTTTAAAGGATTATATGGCGCATATGGGAAATGTTTTGAAAAATGGGGCAACAACACAACGCTATTCAATAATGATTTTGGCGATAATGTTCAAGGAAGCCATCAAAGAAGATATTATTCCAGAATATATGTATCCATTCAACAAATTGACATTAAAAAAAGATACTGAAAAAAGAGTGTTTTTAAACAAAGACCAAATCGAAATATTAACCAATTTAGAGCTAAAAGAAGGCAAGAAAGCAGATTTATGGCGTGATTTATTCCTTTTCTCAATTTATGCAGGAGGATTAAGATTTAGTGATGTTATCGAATTACAATGCCATAACTTCAACGAAGAAGAACAAAGAATAAAAAAAGTAATTCGTAAAACAGGAAGATTACACCAGTTTAAAATCGGCAAAGTAGCATTAGATATTTTAAGTAAATACAAAAAAGAAGATGCGCAGCAAGGTGATTTTATATTCCCAATTATAACAGATAAAGTTTCTTATAATAAAAGTGAAGAATTAAGATATTTTATATCGTCAAAGGAAAATCATTCTGCCAATTTTCAACTCCGTAGAATGGGTAAAATGATGAAATTACCTTTTTCATTATCTTTTCATTTATCAAGACACAGTTTTGCGACTAATGCTTTAAATAATGGTATGAGAATTGAGCACGTTTCTAAACTTATGGATCATCAAGATATTAGCACGACGCAGATATATGCCAAAATAATTAGCGAAGAATTGGATAAAGCAGTAGATAATTATATTTTTTAGTTTCTAAATAATTCATTCAATTTTGTAGTGTAAAACAAATGCAATCAAACATTTAACTAATTGTTAACAACTAATTTTAAAATCCTTTGCTGAAGGATTTTTTTTATTTTATACATTTACAAAGTAGAAACAAGTAATTTTTAAAGCAAACAAAACGAAAAAAAGTTGAATGGTATTTGACAGGTCAATAATCCACAGAAAACAACAAATTTTAAACCGCTTTTAATTACAATTTTATAAATAATGACAAAAAGAAACAGCAATATTACCTTTGAATTCAGAAAACACAACAATCAAAATAGCTCCTTTTCAAGAGTATTTGGTAGTACCTTTGGCACAGTCAAAAAATCAATTATTCGATATTATTATTGAAGATAAATTCTCATTAAGTATTTATTGCGATGCTTTAATTGAAAAAATATTCTCACTCCGACAATCACAATTCCCAGCTTTTATAAATTATCAATGCACATTGGTAACTGAACCTTTGGTTTGGATAAACAAATTAGAAAAATTATTAGCCAATAATGAAGCTTTTTTTGCTTCTAAAACCGCTATGAGCCGATACAATAAATTATACACTTTAATAGATAAAAAACGAACAGAATTGGAATCTACGAGCTTAAAAGATACTAAGTCAAACACGCCAAAACGATTGATAAATGCCGATTCAGAAGACAGACATTTCTCATTTCACGAAACAAAATTAAAGGTTGAAAAACTAGAAAACTTCAATGATAAAATAATTTTTTTAACTGAAGAAATATTTGATTATGAAGAAGCTGATATTATTTCAAAAAACAAAAATCTAGACGAATACAATGTGCAATGCGAAAAATTAAAAGTAAGATTACAAACTACTAGAAAATTACTTTTGGATATTGAGAAAGAAAAACTAGAAAATGATTTAAAAGCAAATTCAGAAATAAAACCAGCATTTAAAATTCGATTAAATGGACCTATAAATATCTTAACCGATGCTTATAAACAAATGATGAATGAAGTAAAACCAAACGGAAAACCTTACATCGAGCATAAAATTAAAGAAATTGCAAAATTCATTTGTGATAATTATTTAGATGAAAAAGGAAAAGAGCTTTCAATTCAAACAATTCAAACGTATTTGTCGCCAACTCGAACTGACAAGAACCCGAATAATGATTGGAAAATAAAACTATAGTCCGATTTTTTCTAAAATTAACATTTCAACTATTCAATATTCATAAGGTCTAAAAAACTTTTTAGTCCGATAAGACCAAATAAGTCTAATCGGACTTTTTTATATTTCTTCCATTTGCACCATAACATTTAAAAAACTTTAAAAATGGATGCAATTATCTTCACAAAAGACCAGTTCACGGATCTAATGAGCAAATTAGACACTATTCAATCTCAAATTTCTATTAAAGCAGACCCAAAGAAGGAAACCTTTTTAGACAATCAAGAATTCCTTTTATTGATGAAAATTTCTAAACGTACCGCACAAACCTGGAGAGACGAAGGCAAAATTTCATTTAGCCAAGTTGGTAACAAAATCTATTACAAACTTTCTGATGTTGAAAAACTCCTTACGGAGCATTACAACAAATCTTTTAAAGGAAGATAATATGCAAAAGTGTAACGGAACTTGCGAAAGCTGTGATTGCAAACCAAAGGTTTTAAATCACACAATAAGGTCATTTATAATTCATAATTTAAAATTCATAATTAGCATATGGTAACCATTTTCAAGAATTTTAAAGAGGTTGTAGAACACAAATCATTACTTACAATTTTAGACGAAATTAAAATAGGAAAGTACAAACCCGGCATTGTTTACTTGCGTAAATCTCTTGCTGAAAACAAAATAGAAGCATACAACAAAGCAAAAAAATCACTTCCTGCATTTACACCTTCAGCTAAATTTGTTGGAGGTCGTAAACTGGAATTCTTGGCAGAATATTCAAAATGTATCATTCTTGACATTGATAAACTGAATGAAAAAGAGTTGCAAAATGCTTCGCATTTGGCCAATCAATCCGAGTTCACATTTGCAAGTTTCATCAGTCCATCTGGAAATGGGTTGAAAATTTTAGTAAAAATAAACTCCGATAAGGCAAATCACAAAGAAGCTTTTCTATTAGTCCAAGCACATTACGAAAGTATTTTAAAATTAGAAATTGATAAATCAGGCAAAGATGTAACTCGATTATGTTTTTATTCTTTTGATGAAAATTTATATCTAAACGAGAATTCAAAAACCTTTGTCACATTGAGCGAAGTCGAAATGCCTTTAATCGAAACAAAACTAGAACCCAAAACCAAAGACCCAATAGCCGAAACCAATTACGAAGCAATTTACAATCATTGCATAAAATTCACTGAAAAAAAAGTGCAATATGCGAATGGTAGCCGCAATGTATTTGTGCATCAATTAGCGTGTAATATGAACCGAAAAGCAGTGCCGATGGATGTTGCTTTGAATTTCATTCAAACCGATTTCAATTTTGATGACAAAGAAGT
>NZ_JAYSSZ010000141.1:0-30856 GCF_043720215.1 Flavobacterium sp.
TTTTAATAAAACTAATGCTCAGGTAAATATTACAAAACCAAACTTAGCAATAAGTGTTTGTACTTTTCCATCAGCATACAATACTTTGGGTCAAATACAAATTGAAGAAAGTGCAAATGCAAACTTTACTGCAAACGCAGCGTCTCAAACATTAATTCTTACTGCTCCTGCAAATTTTGAATTTAGACCTGGTTTTGGAGCTTTAACCGTCAGAAACGGAAGAGACATAACAGTATCAACCGCTACAATGGTAGTTACTGCAACAACAATGACAATTACATATACTTGTACAACAATTGGAGCCATAGACAGATTAAGAATTGATGGTCTTCAAATTAGAGCTATTAATGTTGTCAGTACAGGAAATATTACTAGAACTGGTGGAACAGGAGTGATAAACGGATTAATAAACACCACTACATTAACAAATACATTAACATCTACTTTAACAACAATATCAACATTAGCGACAACTCCTATTCCTGCAAATGGAGCTACTGGAGTTTGTTTTGCTGGCGGTAGTGGTGTTTCAGATTTATCCTGGACAGCAGCAGCTGGAGCAGTGTCGTACGATGTTTATTTTGGCACTGTACCAGTTCCTGTTTTTACGACAAATGTTACTGGCACAACCTATATACCGCCAACATTACTACCAAGCACCACCTATTACTGGAAAATTGTTCCAGTAGGACCTTGTGGTGTATCCACAGGAGTCCCTATAGTTTGGAGCTTCACAACAGCAGCTGTCGCCTGTTATTGTATACCTACTTCAACAGGAAACACATATCCTATATCTAATGTAACTTTTGCAGGAATAAACAATAGTACTTCTGGCATAGTTACTGTGGGGCCATATTATCAAAACTTTAGTGGTACTTCAGGAAATGTAGTACTTGGAGGCACTTATTTATTTAGCGCAACTGCAACTGGAGTAAGTCCTAATCTTTTTGGTATTTATGTGTTTTTTGACTGGAACAATAACGGTTTTTTCTCAGATGACGGACCACCTGTAACCATTGGTACATATACAACAACAGCAAGTGGCTTACTAAGCGCAAACATTACAGTCCCTGTTACCGCAACAGTAGGCACCATTAGAATGAGAGTTTCAAATAATTTTAATAGCGTTCCAAGTTCTTGTCCCACAGCAGGTTCTTTTCAAGATGAAGATTATTCACTTAACATAACTACTCCGGCTTGTACTGGAGCACCAACTGCACAACCTACAGGTTTAGTTTTAACACCTGTTGGACAAAGTATTGGAGGGTCGTTTACATTTCCAGTACCAGCTGCAAATCAATATTTAGTAGTAATAAGCACTTCTGCTATTGCGCCAACACCTGTAAACGGAACAGTTTACAATATTGGTGATTCTGTAGGTGCAGGTTATACAGTAGTTGATAATGATAGTAATAATACTTTCAACGCTGGAGCTTTAAACTTAAGTACTACCTATTATATATATATATATTCTTTTAATAGTTTCTGCCCTGGAAGCCCGCTCTATCTAACAGTTGCCCCCCTTACAGGAAATGCAACAACAGCTGCTGTTCCAGCAACTTATTGTACACCTGTAACAACATCTTTACCGATTAACAGACTATATGTTTCAAGAGTAGAATTTGTAGGAACTTTATTAGATACTGCAAACATTAGCACAACCGATGGTGTGCCTGATGGATTTCAAGATTTTACTGGATTAGCAACAAAAAGCATTCAAGCACAAGGCGGCCCTATAAATATGAAACTTACTTCAGCTGCTGGTAGAGGTTTTTGGAAAGTATGGGTAGATTGGAACAAAGACGGTGATTTTGTAGATGCTGGAGAAGAAATATACAATCCATTTGGATTTATTTTTATATCAACCACTTTTGGATTTGTAGTTCCTAGCACTGCAATTCCTGGAGACTACCGAATGAGAATTAGAGTCCAGAATACCTATAGAAATTCTGACAGTCAAGAAGCATTAGTAAATTTTGGTTCTTGTAATCCTTTTGGAGCAGTAACCGTTGGAGGACAAGCCCACAGAACATACGGTGAGGCTGAAGACTATTTATTTACCGTAATTCCTAAATGCAATAGCAACATAACAAGTATTACAAATCCAGCAATTTGCGGTAACGCTACAGGAACTGTAACAGCTACAATATCAGCCACCAGTACATCTGGAACAATCAATTGGTATACTGCTTTAACAGGAGGATTACCAATAGGGAACACTGCCTCTGGGACAAACTGGACAACGCCAGCAATTTCAACCAGCAATTTCAACCAGCACTACTTATTATGCAACAGCTTTAGGTTCGTGTGAATCTTTAGTAAGAACACCTGTTTTTGTAGAGGTAAAACCAGTACCTGACTTAATTATAGCCACACCAAACGTTACAGTTTGTGGTGAAAACTCAATTATTCAGCTCGATGCAACCGGAAATAATGAGGTTGCCTATTTAATAAATGAAAATTTTGAAGCAGGTTCTTTGGGTGTTTTTAGTAATATAAATAATGATGCGACAAGTGCTGCTGCCAAATCAAAAACAGCCTGGAAAAACAAAACAAGTATCTTTGTTCCAAATGGGAATAGATGGTTTCCAGCCATAACATCCAATTTTGGCGCTAATAAATTTGCTTTAACGTCAATGGATGATTTTACAAGTGTTCCATTACCTACTGTTCCTATGCAAAATTCATTAACCTTAACAACGAGTGTTAATCCATCGGCTACAGCTTTTTTAAATTTAACATTGACATTCAGAATATTTTATTCAAGATACTTTGCTGATGGAACAAGCCTTGCTCTTGAAAATTGCAATGTAGAAGTCTCTACAAACGGAGGTACAACATGGGCTATTTTACCCGGAGGCACATTGACTGCAGACCAAGGTTTTGGTTCAACTTTTGTAACATTAACCTACAACCTAAACGCTTATATAGCTTCTAATAATTTAAAAGTAAGAATACGTGTTTTAGGAGATGGTACTGGAACTGGAACAGCTGGAGATGGTGCAGCTATAGATGATGTAAAATTATTTGGAGACAGACCATTGACCCCATTCTTTGCACTTGGTGGTGGTGTAGATGCTTATACGGATGCCGCAACAACAATTCCTTATGTTGGCGACGAAAGATCTACTATATGGATAAAACCTACACTAACACAGTTAGAACAACCAGCTTTTGTTATTAATGTTACTGCAAATTTAAACAATGGTTGTACAACAGGTGGAGTCGTAAATGTAACAAACAATACGAAAGTTTGGAAAGGAACAACTAACAGCGATTGGAATACTGCAACAAATTGGGCTCCAGCAACTGTGCCAACAATAGCAAATTGTGTAATTATACCAACAGCCACTCCTAACCCAACCATTTTAAGTACTGGAGCAGCTGGAAACGGTAAAAACTTACTTATAAAAACAGGAGGTATTCTAGAAATACAATCAGGAAATGCACTGACCATAAAAGAAACTGTTGATGTAAATGCTACTGGAACTTTTAACATCAAAGACAATTCTAGTTTAGTACAAATAGACAATGTTGCTAATCCAACAGTTGCAGGGACATTTAATATGGAGCGTATTGCAGATCTTCGTTCACGAGATTACTGCTATTGGTCTTCACCTGTAGGCAACTTATTAGCCGGAACATTTCCTATAGCTAGTGTATCACCATTGACTCCAACCAGTTTAATCTTTAATTGGGTTACAACCGGAGTAAACTCATACGGAGGCCAAGGAAATTGGGTAAACACTACCGAGAATATGATCCCTACAAAAGGATACATCGTTCGTGGACCTAGTACTTTCAACAATGTAACAACAACGCCACTAACGGCTAATTTTACTGGAACACCTAACAATGGAACATTTACGACAACCATTTTTAGAGGAACAGATCTTTTGGGAACTAGTCCTATAAAAACCATAACAGACGACAACTGGAATCTTTTAGGAAATCCTTATCCATCAGCTATTGGTGTAAATGAATTTTTAGATGCTAATTCATTTGCAGTGCCTACTAATGATATTCAAGGATTTGTAAAAATCTGGACACACGGAATACTGCCAACTACTTTAATAGCTGATCCATTTTATCAAAATTTTGTATACAATTATGATACTAATGATTATATAACTATTAATAAAACAGCTGCTGTAAGTGCACCTGGTGATTATAAAATTGGTGCAGGACAAGGGTTTATGGTTTTAATGGATGATGGCGTAGCAGGTTCTGGTACAGTAACATTTAATAACACGATGAGAAGTGCTAGTTTTGCGAATACTCAGTTTTATAAAACGGCAAGCCCAGCTCATGCAACTACTACTATCGAAAGAAATAGAATCTGGTTAGATTTAGTTCCTCCAACTGGATCCGCAAACAGAATTGTTGTAGGTTATATTGATGGAGCAACTCAAGCAAAAGACAATTTATATGATGCTTTTACAGACTATAAGCCTTCTCAGAATTTCTATTCTCTAATAGATGATGAGCCAATGCTTATACAGGGAAGATCACTTCCGTTTGATGCTAATGATACGGTACCAATGGGAGTAAAAATCCCTACAAACGGAACGTATACAATTGCAATAGCGGCAGTTGACGGACTATTTGCAGGAAATACACAAACCATTTATTTAGAAGATAAGTTGCTAAATGTAATTCATAACCTTACAGCTTCTCAATATCAGTTTACAGCCAATCAAGGAATCGCAAATGATCGTTTTGTATTGCGTTATAACATTGCTTTATCTAACAATGAGTTTGATTATTCTAATGAAGTTAAAATATTCACCAACAATAGCATTAATATTTCTTCTGCGAGTCAATCAATAAAAGAAGTAGTTGTTTATGATATTTTAGGAAAAGTTTTAGTTGATAAAACAAATATTGGTAAAAATGAAATTTCATTAAACGAATTGAAACCAACTTCAACTATTTTAATCGTTAAAGTAATTTTAGAAAACAATGAAGTTGTAGTTAAAAAAGTGATTTTCTAAACGTCTCTTTTATTTAAATAATTTTAAAAGACCTCTTCTTTAATTAGTCGAGGTCTTTTTTTTGTAAAATCTGTTTTTTTGTTAAGAAAAATTGCAATGATATCAGTCCTTTTACAGTATTATTAACAATTGTATAATAATATTTTTACATAATAATTTGTTTATGTTGTTTTTTTTTATATTTTTCCAATGCCAAAAACATAAATTTAAGCATTATGGAACAACATTATTTTCAAAAAAAGCATAGACAGCTATGTTTTTTTATAGCTTTTATAACATTACTTCTTTTAAATTCATTAAGTCTTCAAGCACAAACATTCACTGACAATACATATCCAGGAACATCTGAATCATGGTCCGTTCCTGCTGGAGTAACTTCAGTCACTGTACAAGTTTGGGGCGGAGGAGGATCTGGTGGTGGCTCAAACACCAACAGAGATGGTGGTTCTGGCGGCGGTGGCGGCGGTTATTCAACCAGAACATTTGCTGTTATTGGAGGTCAGGTCATTACCTATACCATAGGCACAGGAGGCGCATCAACTATAGCGGCAAATGGAAATAACGGACAGACTACAACTGTAAATCATATTCCATCAACAACAACACTTGTTGCAAATGGTGGAGGATTTGGAACTTTAAATGCAAATCCTGTTGGAGCTGGAGGTACTGCATCAGGGGGTTCAACAAATACTACAGGATCAAATGGTGGCAATGGCGGTGGTAACTCTGGAGGTGCCGGAGGAAATGCTGCAGGTGCCGGAGGAGGAGTTGGAGGAGTTGCTGGAAGTAACGGCAATGGTGGTGCTGGAGCAATTCCAGGCGGCGGCGGCGGCGGCGGAGAAGAAGGCAATGGTGGCTCAGGAGGTAATGGGCAAATTATAATTACTTACACAGTACCTGCATTAACAAACAACGATTGTAGCGGTGCAATTGCTTTAACACTAAACACTTCATGTTCATATGTAACCTACTCCAATGCAACAGCGACTGCTAGCACAGGAGTTCCTGCCCCTGGTTGCGCAAGCTATTCTGGCGCTGATGTTTGGTTCTCATTTGTAGTTCCTGCGAGTGGTCAAGTCACTGTAGACACACAAACTGGTATTATCACTGATAGTGGAATGGCATGGTATACTGGTACTTGTGGATCATTAACTTTATTAGAATGTGACGATGATGATAGTACAAATGGGTTAATGTCATCAATAACCAGAACGGGATTAACTCCTGGAACAACAATTTATGTTAGATTTTGGGAATATGGAAATGACAATAACGGTACTTTTGGAATCTGCGCTACATCACCAGGACCATGTACTGCACCGATAGGTCAAGCAACTGGATTTACGCCTGGAACAATAACTTCAACAACCTTTCCTGCTACTTTTTCAGGAACTGCCGATAGTTACTTGGTAATACAATCTACTTCTGCAACCCCACCAAGTTTACCAGTAAACGGCATTATTTATAACGCCGCAAACATTGCGACTTTAGGAGCTGGTTTAACTTTTGTACAAGCTGGCGCCTCAACAACCATAAGCGGCACAGGATTAACAGGAAATACCCATTATTATTATTACATTTATGCTTATAACAACAACGGTTGTTCTGGAGGCCCTTTATATAATGCAGCGGCAGGATTAACAGGAAATGCAACTACCTGCCCAGCACCACCCGCATCAGTTTCTACAAGTTCAGGCTTGACCAGTTTTTCATTAAGCTGGCTGTCTTCATTAGGAGGGGGATCAAATGCTGTATCTTATCAAATACAAGTAACCACTGATTCTGGATATACTGCCAATATTTTAGGCTCTCCATTTACGGTATCCGACCCAACAACAACACTTAACGTAACTGGACTAACAGCAAACACAACCTATTATTACCGCATTAGAGCAACTAATGGGTGTTTTAGTAACTATGTTAACGGTATAGCTACAACAGGTTACTGTCTTGCAAATAATACTACGAATACAACATACTATATAAGCGGTGTTACTACTACCGGTGGTGTTGCTAACTTTGCAAATACTCCAACCCTATTTACAGCTGGGGGTTACGCAAATTATTACACAACAAATTTTGTTTCACAAAACGCTGGATTAAGTTTTAACATCTCCGCTACACACCCATCAAGTACTTATGGTTATTCTGTGTGGGTAGATTGGAATAACGATTTAGATTTTAACGATGCTGGAGAAAATGTTTTAACAACTAGTTATTTAGCATCTCCTGTTGCATTAGGAAGCGTGACACTCCCTCCAGGAACACCTATTGGAGATTATAGAATGAGAATTCGTAATGCTTATTTAAGCACTCCTGCCCCATCATGTGGAGATTTTGCCTATGGTGAAGCAGAAGACTATAAAATAACTTGCCTTGGTCCATTACCATGCGCAGGAAATCCATCGGCAGTTACAGTAAATGTAACTTCTCAAACAACAGCAACTGTTACTTGGACAGCAGCTGTTCCTGTGCCGGCAAATGGATATCAATATTATTTATCTACTACTAACACCAGCCCAGTAGCAGCAACAATTCCTACAGGAGCTACAGGAGCAGGAATTGTAACTATTAACTTAACAGGATTAACATCTGCAACAACTTATTATATTTGGGTAAGGTCAAATTGCGGAGGCGGATTAGGTCAAGGGGCATGGGTAGGACCAACAACTTTTTACCAACCAAACTGTACTATTGGAAGTAGTACAGGAACCACAACATTAGGATGCCCTTCAGTAATAGCAGGAGGATTAACCCTAGGCAATATCGACCCACCAGCTATTACATGTGCATCGGCTAGTTGCGTAGATTTAGAAGCTACTTTTTTAGCACTAGGTGACACATCAACCTATACGGTTTCATCAATACCATACGCTCCTCCATACCAATTTGGATGTCTAAAAAATGCAGTTAGTGTTAACATAGATGACCGTTGGTCTCCATTGGTAAATTTACCGTTTAACTTTTGTTATTACGGTAATTCATACAACTCTTGCGTCATTGGTTCAAATGGTATTTTAACTTTCGACACTACAAAAGCTAATACAGGTTCTGGTTACGCATTTAGTAATAGCTTACCTAGTACTACTGGCGCTTTATTTGCCAACACAATATATGGTGTTTATCATGATATAGACCCTAGCAAAGGAGGCGAAGTAGGCTATGAATTAATTACATTAAACACAGGTTGTAGAGCGTTAGTTGCTTCATGGAATAATGTACCTATGTTTTCTAACAATACACTATTATATACTGGTATGATGGTACTTTATGAAAATACAAATGTAATTGAGGTTTATATTAAAGAAAAAAACATTGATGGTACCTGGAATGGTGGTAATGCGATTGTTGGTGTTCAAAATGCTGCAGGAACAGCAGCTGTTGTAGCTCCTGGCAGAAATGGACTAGACACAGATTGGACCTCTACAAATCAAGCTTGGCGATTTGTACCTGCAGGCGCATCTATAACAACCATTAAATGGCATGAAGGATCCGGCATAACTGGTCCAGTCATTGGAAACACGAACGTACTTAACGTTTGCCCAACCTCGACTACTATTTATACTGCCGAAGTAAACTATAGTTTATGCAACGGAACTACATTAGTAGAAACAGAAGAAACAACAGTTACTGTTTCTACAGATAAAGTTTGGAACGGATCTTCAAGCGCCGATTGGAACATTGCTAATAACTGGACACCTTCAGGAGTACCTACTGCACTACAGTCTGTAAGCATTCCTAATGTTGCAAATGATCCAATTATAGGAGGTGGTGTAGCTGCATTAGCCTGTAGCTTAACCGTACAAAATGGTGCCGTATTAACAGTTAATGCCAGCAATAGCATTACAGTAACAAATGTGGTAACTGTTGTAGCTGGAGGAACTTTTAACATTAGAAACACAGGAAGCTTAGTTCAAGTTAATAATGTAACTAATATTGGAAATATTAATATGGAACGTATTTCAAATCTTCGCTTGCAAGATTATTGCTATTGGTCATCACCTGTAGGTAATTTACTAGCAGGTACATTCCCTGTACAAAGTGTATCGCCACTTACTCCTGCAGGTTATATTTTTAAATGGGGTCCAACAACCGTAAATCCAAATGGAGGTCAAGGATACTGGGTAACTACGACCGAAAATATGATTCCTACAAGAGGATATATACTTCGAGCTCCAAATGGATTTAACAATGTTACAACATCACCTCTTACAGCAAACTTTATTGGAGTACCTAACAATGGTATTTATACTCCAACTATTTCTAGAGGAACCGATTTTACAACTGTAGGAACGCAAGGTATCCCAAGAACGGCAACCGATGACAATTGGAATCTAATAGGAAATCCATATCCATCAGCCATTGGGGTTAAAGAATTTATAAATTTAGCAGCTAATAGTAATATTGTTGGAGGTGTAAGAATTTGGACGCATGCACAATTACCAACAAATGCCACAGATCCTTTTTATCAAAACTTTACAACAAATTATTATCCTGCAGACTATACAACTATAAATTTAGTAGGTGCCACAAGTGGTCCTGGAGATTACAAAATTGGATCAGGGCAAGGATTCATGGTCTTAATGACTGCTGGTGCAGCCGGATCTGCAACTGTAACATTCAATAACGCTATGAGAAGTGCAGCATTTGCAAATAATCAATTTTATAGAAGTGGAAATTCTAACAAAGCTACATCTATAAATGACGATAGTAGAATTTGGCTAGACTTAGTTGGGTCAACCGGAAATGTAAGCAGAACATTGGTGGGTTATGTAAATGGTGCAACGCAAGACGAAGACCGTTTGTATGATTCGTTTACAGATAACAAACCAACACAAAATTTTTATTCGCTTATAAACAATGAGCCAATGCTAATTCAAGGTAGAACTTTACCTTTTGACATTTCCGATCAAGTTCCTTTAGGTGTTAAAGTCCCTACAAACGGAACCTATAACATTGCTATTGCAACTGTCGACGGCTTGTTTACTGATGGAGCTCAAATTGTTTACCTAGAAGATAAATTATTAAATGTAATTCATAACTTAACTGCTTCTCAATATCAGTTTACAGCTAATCAAGGAACAGTAAATGATCGTTTTGTACTCCGTTATACTGAAAATGCGTTATCAAACAATGATTTCAATTATGCAAATGATGTAAAAGTATTTGCTAACAATGGAATCAATATAACATCAACTACAGAATCTATTAAAGAGATAATAGTTTATGATGTTTTAGGAAAAACTTTATTAGACATGAAAAACATCAGTAAACATGAAGTGATTCTAAACGAATTAAGACCAACAAAAAATGTTTTAATCGTGAAAGTAATATTAGCAAATGATACTGTAGTGATTAAGAAGGTAGTTTATTAATCTAAAAATACTTTAAAAAACTCCAAAAAGACCTTGACTTTAAGTAGTTAAGGTCTTTTTCCGTTTGTATAGACCTCTCTTTCAAACAGATAATTTAAAACAGCCTGTTTTTTTCATAAATTACTTCTTAAACTTATAATAACAAAAAAAACATATACGAAGAAAAACAACAATCACACATTTTTTTTACAAATATTTGGTTTTAACAAATTAATTACATATTTTTCGATTTTCAAAAACTTGAATCATGAAAAAAACATACTTAAAATTTATCGTAATTACGCTAATTGTAGCATCTAGTACGTTGCAAGCGCAAGTAGGAATTGGTACAATTGTCCCTGCCGCAACTGCAGACATTACCGCATTAAATCCTACTGGCGTCGCCACAAACGTAGATGGGATTTTAATCCCACGAGTAGACAGGCAAAGAGCGCAAGGAATGCTTGCTGTTCCTAATGCAACAATGATTTATGTAAATAGTATTGCTACTGGAGCCGCAGCAGGGCAAGCCAGTAATATAACTAGTATAGGGTTTTACTACTTTGACACCGCTTTATTACCCGCTCCAGGAAAATGGGTAAAAATAGAAAGCGCTGGAAACAATTGGAGTATTTTAGGTAATACAGGAACAACAGCTGGAACAAATTTTATAGGAACAACGGACAATGTTGATTTGGTTTTTAAAAGAAATAATATTATAGCTGGGAGTTTGGGTGTTAATAACACCTCTTATGGAGTTAATTCTTTAGTAAGTAACACAACGGGGACTTCAAATACAGCCATTGGCAATGTTGCACTCCAATCTAATACAGGAGGAAGCAGTAGTACTGCCATTGGATCTCAAGCACTTCAATCTAACACGACGGGGGTTAATAATACCGCTATTGGAAGAGAAGCATTAAGTTTAAACACAATAGGTGGTGATAACGTAGCTCTTGGATTATTAGCAGGGCAAAATAACACAACTGGGGATCAAAACACTTTTATTGGAAGTAGAACAGATGCCACGATAAGTAATTTGACTAATGCTACCGCCCTAGGATATAACACAAAGGTTTCTCAGTCTAATACGGTGATTTTAGGGAATAATGCTAATGTGGGAATTGGAACAACCACACCAAGTGTAAAGTCTTCTCTTGACATATCATCTACCACGGCAGGCGTTTTATTCCCTAGAGTTACAACCGTTCAAAGAACCGCTATTGCTCCCGCTGGAACCGACACAGGTCTAAAAGTATACGACACAACAACCAAATCATATTGGTATTGGGATGGTACGGTTTGGGTAGAACAAGCTGCCAATAATAAGTGGACACTTACTGGTAATGCTGGAACAACTGCTGGAACAAACTTTATTGGTACTACAGATGCACAAGACTTTAGAATTAAAACTGGAGTTGGAGGAGTTGATCGTTGGAATATTTCAAATGCAAACAGCGGACAATTGCAATCTTACGCATTAGGAACAGCTCTCTTGCCAACGTATTCTTGGCAAACAGACACCAATACAGGAATTTGGAGCCCCGCAGCAGACAATATCGCTGTTTCAACTGCTGGTCTAGAAAGAACCAGAATTCTAGCTAATGGAAATATGGGAATTCAAACCACAAACCCACTACAAGCCCTTCACATCGGAGGTAGTGCTGCTGGATTACAAACACTACGTATTGACGATATTGCTGTAACCGCAGGAGGAACAAATCCTGGAGAATTAGCTCCTACAATAACAACTTCAGATAAAGCTTTATATGCTGACTCAAATGGAGACGTAAGAGTTCGTTCTATTTATGGAGACAATACACAAAGTACAATATTAGCAGCAGGCACTCAAAACATTTCAACTAACGCTTTTGTAGATATAACTGGCGCTACAATTACATTTACACCCAAACATTCAACAGTATATTTATCTTTTGCTATAAGTGGATACAATCCTTTAACAGGAACTAGCCCTAGAGGCTGGTTTGCAGTTAGGATAATGAATGGCGCCACTAATGCTGGTAATTTTGTAACGCTTACGGCTACAAATGATGCGGGTGGATCTAATGGTGCTGCCACAGTTTCTTCGGGTAATTTTCCTCTAACCGTAGTGCCAGGAGTGCCAGTAACTATAAAATTACAAGGAAGAGTTAGTGCAGCTATATTGAATGCTCATTACACAATTGACAAAACAAACTATACCAGCTACATGACTATTTTGGACTAAATTAGACATAATATAAAAACTTCCAAAAAGACCTCTCCTTCAAATAGTCGAGGTTTTTTTCGTTTGCGTAAGCTTCTCTTTCAAAAACGATGTTACGATAGGCTTTGTTTCTGTCTCTATAAATAATTATTTTGATTAAAAAATCTGAAAAATACCAAATATAAAAAGGTAAAATTAGCAACTCTAATTGCTGACGTATATGTATTTTTTCGTGATTAACCGTTGCTTTATTATACTTGTAATGTTTCGATTTCAATATTATAAATGGAAAGACTGTCATTCCTGAATAACCTTTTGGAATTAAATATTTTGAAACAATTAGAAACATTCGCTTTAAAGTTTATAAATTTGTGCTTATGAATGAGCAAAGTAATGAAAATAAATTAATAGAAGGAGAAGATTTTTATTATACCCCAGAAGGCTATAAGTGTTTTACCGAAAAACACCACTTAAAACGCGGTTATTGCTGCAAAAGTGGTTGTCGCCATTGCCCTTATGGTTTCGATAAAAAAACAAACACAATAAAACGATTAAACAAATAACCGAATTAACGAGCAACCAGATATGACTTTCCAAGAACAAATACAGCAAGGAATTCCAAATATATTACCACAACCCAAACCTTATGATTTAGAAATAAATCATGCCCCAAAACGTAAAGAAATTCTTTCGGCAGATGAAAAGAAGTTGGCACTTCGAAATGCCTTACGCTATTTTGAACCCAAACATCACACTGAGTTAATCAAAGAATTTCTGGAAGAACTAGAAACTTACGGACGTATTTATATGTACCGCTTTCGTCCAGATTATAAAATGTATGCTCGTCCAATTTCTGAATATCCAGGAAAATGCGAACAAGCAAAGGCAATTATGTTGATGATACAAAATAATTTGGATTATGCTGTAGCGCAACATCCTCACGAATTAATTACCTATGGTGGAAACGGAGCTGTTTTTTCAAACTGGGCGCAATATCTGCTAACGATGCAATATTTATCTGAGATGACAGAGGAACAAACACTTACTATGTATTCTGGTCATCCAATGGGATTATTCCCTTCTCATAAAGAAGCGCCAAGAGTTGTTGTAACAAACGGAATGGTTATCCCTAATTACTCGAAACCAGACGATTGGGAAAAAATGAATGCATTAGGCGTTTCTCAATACGGACAAATGACTGCTGGAAGTTATATGTATATTGGTCCACAAGGAATTGTACACGGAACAACCATCACGGTTTTAAATGGTTTTAGAAAAATCAAAAAATCAACTTCTGGAGGATTATTTGTAACTTCTGGACTAGGCGGAATGTCTGGCGCACAACCCAAAGCAGGAAATATTGCGGGTTGTATTACCGTTTGCGCCGAAGTAAATCCAAAAATAACACACATTCGCCATAGCCAAGGTTGGATAAATGAAGTTTTTGAAAAGATAGACGAATTGGTTGCCAGAGTAACTTTAGCGAAAGCCAATAAAGAAACCGTTTCTATTGCATATCTGGGAAATGTAGTGGATATCTGGGAACGATTTGACCAAGAAAATATTCATATCGATTTAGGTTCAGACCAAACTTCATTGCACAATCCTTGGGCTGGTGGCTACTACCCTACTGGAATTTCTTTTGAAGAAGCTAACGAAATGATGGCAAATAATCCTGAATTATTTAAAGAAAGAGTTCAAGAAACATTACGTCGTCATACTGCTGCAATAAATAAACACACTGCAAAAGGCACTTACTTTTTCGATTATGGAAATGCTTTTTTGCTAGAAGCTTCTCGTGCTGGAGCTGATGTTATGGCAAAAAATGGCATCGATTTCAAATATCCGTCTTATGTACAAGATATTATGGGGCCTATGTGTTTCGATTATGGTTTTGGTCCTTTTCGTTGGGTTTGTGCTTCAGGAAAACCAGAAGATTTAGCAAAAACTGACGCAATTGCATGTCAAGTTTTAGAAGAAATGATGCAAAATTCTCCTGATGAAATTAAGCAACAAATGCAAGATAATATCACTTGGATAAAAGGTGCTCAAGAAAATAAATTGGTTGTAGGTTCACAAGCACGTATTCTCTATGCAGATGCAGAAGGAAGAATAAAAATTGCAGAAGCTTTTAACCAAGCGATTGCAAAAGGAAAAATTGAAACAGTAGTTTTAGGTCGCGATCATCACGATGTTTCAGGAACCGATTCACCGTATAGAGAAACTTCAAATATATATGATGGTTCTCGATTTACTGCCGATATGGCGATACAAAACGTAATTGGAGATAGCTTCCGTGGCGCGACTTGGGTTTCTATTCATAATGGTGGTGGAGTTGGTTGGGGCGAAGTTATAAATGGTGGTTTTGGTATGGTTCTTGATGGTACTAAAGAAGCATCAAGACGTTTAGAATCGATGTTGTTTTGGGATGTAAATAACGGAATATCAAGAAGAAGCTGGGCGCGAAACGATAATGCAATTTTCGCAATAAAAAGAGCAATGCAAACGCAACCTTTATTAAAAATTACCATCCCTAATATAGTAGAAGACAAATTGTTAGATTATTAGAGCATTGAATTGTTAACCTATTCAAAATCTTTTATCAAGCAATGTGAATTTTGAATAACTCTTAAACAATACAAGTATGAAAACAATACAATTAGTATCACTATTTTCCCTCTTCCTATTAGCCTCTTGTAGTGCTGTAAGAGTGAATTCTGATTATGAAAAAAATGTAGATTTTACCTTATATAAAACCTACGCTTTTCATAGAACTGGCATCGATAAAGTCGAGATTTCAGACATTGACAAAAAGAGAATTTTACGTTCGATTGATGAAGAAATGACCTTAAAAGGTTTTACAAAAAGTGAATCTCCAGACTTATTAATTAACTTTACGACTAAAGCTGAAAAAAACATTAATGTAAATCAGTTTTATACCGGATTTGGTTACGGTTGGGGATATGGATGGAATCCTTATTGGGGAGGAAATGCCTCAGTATACACGAATACTGAAGGTACACTAATAATTGATTTAATAGATGCCAAGAAGAAAGAATTAATCTGGCAAGGAGAAGGTATTGGTTATTTAACAAAAAATACCAATAAAAAGGATGAAAACATCAAATGTTTTGTTTCTAAAATATTAACGCAGTATCCTCCAATAAAGAAATAAATTTAAACCCACAGGCTTACCTGATTAGTCATTTTTGACTTTGACATAAGCTTTTTTATTGAATTAGTAATATGACAAAAAAATACTTTAACACCACATTCTTATTCATAATTAGCATTCTAATTACTTCCTGTAGTTCGACAAACATTCTTACTATGGATGCACTACAACCAGCACCTGTAAAAATTTACGAAAAAGACATTACAATAGGAATCATTAACCGAAGTGACCCTTCAAAGAAAAACGAAGCTGTAGATGTTATAGATAAAGTTTTATCGATAGAAGGAAAAAATCTCGATAAAGAAGGCGCTCAAAATGTTGTTTTTGGAGTACAAAATGAACTTTCTAAAAACAATCTAGTTAAAGCTGTAAAAGTAATTGAAGAAAAAAACTTAAATAACACAGGCTTAAGTATTTTTCCTGAAGCACTTTCGTGGGAAAAAATAGCTCAAATTTGTAAAGAAAATAATGTAAATATTGTCTATGAACTTTCTTATTATGATACTGATGCAAAAGTAGATTACAAGACAAACACTATAGAAACAACAAACCTTTTAGGTCTAAAAATCCCAATGATTGAGCATCAAGCAACCATCAATACATTAATAAAAACGGGATGGCGAATTTATTCCCTTCAAGACAAAACAATTATAGATGAGTTTACGACTGGAGATAATGTAACATTGTCAGGCAGAGGAATAAATCCTGTAAGTGCTATTGAAGCAATAATGGGTAGAAAAGAAGCGGTGTTAAACATTAGTGACAAAATTGGACAATCCTATGCACAAAGAATACTTTCATATAACATTCGAGTTTCTAGAGATTATTTTATAAAAGGAACAGATAATTTTGTCACAGCAATGCGAAGAGCACAAACTGGAAATTGGGATGGAGCAGCCGAACTTTGGGCAAAAGAAGTAAACAATTCTAATCCAGAAATTGCAGGTAGAGCTTGTTATAATATGGCAATCATCAATGAAATAAATGGAAACCTAGATACAGCTGTCGAATGGGCCTCAAAATCATATTCTGATTATAATAATAAATTAGCTTTAAATTATCTTAATGTTCTTAAGAGAAGAATAAATAAAAATAGACAGCTTTAAAAGAAGAACCATAATCTATCCTGATTATGGTTCTTCTTTTTTTTTAGAATATATGTACAGCTAATAACTTAACAACTCTTCGATTTTCACTTTCACTTTGTCTACGTTCGGAATCATGGTAAACTCCAAAACACTATTTAAAGGAATGGCAGGCAAATTCTCTGAACCTATTGTCATGACTGGCGCATCAAGATATTTGAAACATTTTTCCTGAATCATTCCTGCTAAACTTCTAGCAAAAGAATTATTAATAGATTCTTCGGTTACAACCAAGCATTTTTTAGTTTTCTTAACGGATTTTAAAATAGCTTCTTCGTCTAATGGATACAATGTACGCAAATCGATAATTTCCACTTGATCTTTCATTTCTTTTGAAGCATTTAAAGCCCAATGAACTCCCATTCCGTATGTAATTATTGAAATCGTTTCTTTTGCTTCTTGCTCCCAAATTTCTTGAACAATATTCGCTTTACCAAATGGCAATACATAATCTTCACTTGGTTCATTGGTTCTGGCTTCGTCGGTTCCTTTTACTTTCGACCAATATAATCCTTTGTGTTCTAAAATCACTACAGGATTTGGGTCGTAATAAGCTGCTTTTAGTAAACCTTTCAAGTCGGCGCCATTACTTGGATAAGCGATTTTGATTCCTCGAATATTTGTTAAAACACTTTCTACTGATGATGAATGATAGGGTCCACCACTTCCGTAAGCACCAATTGGAACACGTAAAATCATACTTACAGGCCATTTCCCATTCGATAGATAACATGAACGACTCACTTCAGTAAACAACTGGTTGAGTCCTGGCCAAATGTAATCTGCAAACTGAACCTCAACAATAGGTTTTAAACCAACAGCCGACATTCCAACAGTTGAACCCACTATAAATGCTTCTTGAATTGGTGTATTGAAAACCCTTTCATCTCCAAATTTTTGTGCTAATGTAGCAGCTTCTCTAAAAACGCCGCCTAATCGCCCACCAACATCTTGTCCGTATAGCAAGCATTCTTGGTGTTTTTTCATTAATTCTTCCACTGCAAACAAGGCACAATCTACCATCACCACTTTATCTTCACGCTCAGGACATCCTTCGCCAACTTCTTCTATGATTGGTGTAGGTGCAAAATCATGAGTAAACAAATCCTCTGGAGATGGATCTTCCGCTAATTGTGCTTTATCGAAATCTGCTTGCACTTTGGCAACAGCCAAAGCCTCTATATCTTCTATTTCTTTTGATGTAAATCCAGCTTCCAATAATTGTTTTATCAAAACAGGAAATGGATCACGTGATTGTGCTTCTTCCAAATCATCACGATACCATTCCATTCTAACTCCCGATGTGTGGTGATTCAACAACGGAACTTTGGCGTGAACTAAAAACGGACGACGTTCTTCTCGAATGATTTTTAATACTTTTTGAATCGCTAGATAGCTTTCGGTAAAGTTGGCTCCATCAATCGAAATCGCTTCTATTCCGTGGAAACCTTTGGCATATTCAAAGGCATTTTGAGCTCTTGTTTCGGCTGCATTAGCTGAAATATCCCAACCGTTGTCTTGTACTAAATATAAAATAGGTAATTGTTTTAATGCTGCCATTTGGAACGCTTCTGCTATTTCGCCTTCAGTAACAGAAGCATCACCTAGTGAACAAACTACAACTGGTTTTTCTTTTATGGTTTTATCATCTATTCCTATATTCTCTTTGTACCAAAACCCCATTGCAGCTCCTGTTGCTGGTATAGCTTGCATTCCAGTTGCTGAGGATTGATGTGGAATTTTTGGTTTATCTGCATCACGTAAACTTGGGTGACAATAATAAGTTCTTCCTCCCGAAAATGGATCGGCTTTTTTCGCCATTAGTTGCAACATCAAATCGTAAGGTTGCATTCCAATTCCTAACAACATTGCATCATCACGATAATATGGGTACATATAATCTTGTGGTAACATTTGTAAAGCAGTAGCTATTTGAATCGCTTCGTGTCCACGAGATGTTGCATGTACATATTTAGATACTATTTTGAAGTTCTCTTCATACAACGTGGTCATTGCCTTGGCAGTTGCCATTGTTGAAAATGCTTTTTTGAGGATATTTTTGTCTAACATTTTAGTCAATATTAAACCTGACAGGTTTCAAAAACCTGTCAGGTTTGTAAATTATTTTGCTTCTACAATCCAACCAAATTCGTCTTTAATATCTTGAACTTTTATCGCATTCAAGGTATCGTTAACCATAACTGAAACTGGATTTTCAGCAGGAAATTTAATTGATAAATCGTTGTTTCCAATTTCTTCTACCATTGCAATTCCAACGGCTGTTCCTGTTCCGAAAGCTTCTTCTAAAGTACCATTTTTAGAAGCTTCGATGATTTCTGAAATGGCAATTGGTCTTTCAGTTACTTCAAAACCTTTACTTCTTAATAAATCGATTACACTCATTCTAGTTATTCCTGATAGAATGGAACCAGTTAAACTTGGCGTGATGAATTTTCCATCAATTTTGAAGAAAATATTCATCGTTCCTACTTCTTGAATGTATTCGAAATCTTGCGCATCCAACCACAACACTTGGTCGTATCCTTTGGCTTTGGCATATTCTGTTGGACGGATTGCTGCCGCGTAATTTCCGGCTGCTTTGGCTTCTCCTGTTCCGCCATTTACTGCACGAACATATTTTTTTTCTGCAAATAATTTAATTTTTCTGCTAAAAAATGGTCCTGCTGGAGATGCCATAACAATGAATTTGAAACTCGTTGCAGCACGCATTCCTATAAAAGCTTCATCTGCATACATAAACGGACGCAAATACAAAGCACTTCCTGTTGATTTTGGAATCCAATTTTTCTCTAAAGCAGTGAATTTTTTTAATGCTTCTACAAACAAATCTTCTGGAAATGAAGGCATTCCCATTCTATCAGCACTAAAATTCATTCGCTTTGCATTTTCTTCAGGACGAAATAATAATGGTGTTCCATCTTTTCCTAAAGTTGCTTTCATACCTTCAAAAATAGCTTGTCCGTAATGTAAAGCCATCGCTGCTGGATGCGTAGGAATCAATGCTAAAGGTTCAATTCTTGGATTGTTCCATTCACCATTTTCATAATCACAAATGAACATGTGATCGGTAAAATTGGTTCCCATCGTGATGTTTTCAAGATTTACTTCTGAAACTCTTGATTGTGTGACTTTGATTGTTTTTATTTCTTGTGTCATTATTGTTTCCATAATGTTATATTGCTGTATTTATGTCAAATTGTTCTAAATAATCGCCTACTTTTCGCAAGAATGAACCTCCTAAAAATCCGTCCACAACTCTATGGTCGAAAGATAAAGAAAGATACATCATGCTTCTAATAGCGATTTCGTCTCCTTTTTCAGTTGTGATGACTTCAGGACGTTTTTTAATAATTCCTAGCGCTAAAATAGCAACTTCGGGTTGGTTGATAATTGGTGTTCCCATTAAACTTCCAAAGGTTCCTACGTTGGAAATCGTAAACGTACTTCCTTGAATTTGTTCGGGTTTTAATTTATTGTTTCGTGATGCTTCCGCCAAAGTATTTACATCTTTTGCTAAAGCAACTAAATCTTTTTCATTGGCATTTTTAACAACAGGAACGATTAAATTTCTGGATGGTAATGCGGTTGCCATTCCGATATTGATGTCGTTGTGAACGATAATATTTTTTTCATCTACCGAAACATTAATCATTGGAAAATTGGCTACAGCTTTTGCAACTGCTTGAACAAAAACGGGTGTAAATGTAAGTTTTTCGTTGTGTTTTTCTTGAAAATTCTCTTTGTTTTCGTTTCTCCAATTCACCAAATTCGTTACATCGACTTCAATGTAAGAAGTTACGTGAGGCGATGTTTGCTTGGAATACACCATGTGATCGGCAATCATTTTGCGCATGCGATCCATTTCTACGATTCGGTCTTTTCCTTCAACGAAATTGATTTTTGGTTTTGGATAGGAAGAAGTTATCGGTTGTCGGTTATCAGTTATCGGTTTAGATTGAAGTGGATATTTACGGTTCTTTAAATAATTAAAAACATCACTTTTTTGCAATCTTCCTTCGGCTCCAGAACCTGGAATGGTTTGTAATTCTTCAATTGAAAGGTTTTCTTTTTGAGCAATTGATATTATTAATGGGCTAATAAAGGTTGTAGAATTTAGGTTTTGGGTTTTAGGTTGTTTTAAGATTACAGGTTGTAGGCTGTTGGCTGTTGGTTTTTCTACACTCTCGTTACCTACTACCTCATTTCTACTACCAACTACCTTTTCTCCTGTTGCCTCAATCAATGCTAAAACAGTTCCAACTTCTACAACGTCATCTTTTTGAAAACGAATTTCAGTAATTACACCTGAAACTGGCGAAGCCACTTCACTATCTACTTTATCGGTAGCGACTTCTAAAATAGTTTCTTCGGCATCAACAAAATCACCCACGTTTTTCAACCAAGAAATTATTGTTGCTTCGGATATACTTTCGCCCATTTTGGGCATTTTGAATTCTGTTATCATTTTTACAGTTGGTTATATTAAACCAAAAAATTTTATAATCAAGCAGATATAAATAACAATACAATTAAATGAATTATAATTGAATAAATATTTTCCTTTGATTTATTATAATATTGCCAAATATTTTTTAATAAAAGCACCAAAACTAATAAAGGCAAAGCAATTGATGCAATAGTTTCAATAATCATCATTCCGTTTCCTGATGGAATTATTTTATATCTGATAATTATTAAAAAAATTAAAGTTATATAAAATATCAACGTTAAAAATGCACTTTTATATTTTGGCTTTTCCATGTTAAACATTCAATTATTTCTTTCTAAATTCTTCTAATGTTTTATAAAACGCTTCTTGTGTTGGACGATTAGCAGGAATTTCTCGTAAAGGTTCCACTGCTTTTAAGGTTTCGTAACATTCTTTTGGTAATTGTTGGTATAATGCAGTTCCTTTGGTTTTCCAATCGATCATTTCATCGGAAACGTCTTTTATTATTATGGCAGGATTTCCAACCATCATTTTTCGATTCGGGATTTGCATTCCGGCTTTTATGAATGACAAAGCTCCTACGATACATTCATCTCCTAATTCGACATTATCCATAATCACGGCATTCATTCCAACTAAACAATTGGCTCCAATATTGGCTCCATGAATAATCGCTCCGTGACCAATATGTGCACCAGCTTTAAGAACCATTGATTTCCCTGGAAACATATGAATAGTACAATTTTCCTGAATATTACAACCATCTTCAATAATAATTTCGCCCCAATCGCCTCGAATTGCTGCTCCTGGACCAACATATACGTTTTTTCCAATAATAACATTACCCGTAACCGCTGCTTGCGGATGGATAAAACTACTTTCGTGTATGACTGGTATAAAACCTTTGAATTCGTAAATCATTTTTTCTTTTAATCTCAGTCGCAGAGTTATAACTCTGAGGTCTATTTTTATTTAAATCCTTTCAATTTTTCTTTAGTAAATTCCGACAACACTAATCTTCCACTGATAGCTGCTCTTTCGGCTAATAATGTATTCCAATCGTCGGTTCCTCTCCAAAATACTTTTTTTATTTCAAGCATGGCTTCTGGATTGTAAGTACATAAATGTATTGCAAATGCTTGCACGGCTTCATCTAATGCTTCGATGCTTTCGTAAACACTTGTGTATAACCCTTTTTCTTTTGCCCATGAAGCTTCATAAAATGTATTGGCATCAATCGCAATTTGTGACATGGCTGAAAGCCCCATTTTTCTTTCGATAGCTGGGGAAACCACAAATGGTCCAATACCAACATTGAGTTCGCTTAATTTTATAGCTGCAAATTGTGTTGCCATACAATAATCGGTTGAAGCGGCGATTCCTACTCCACCTCCGACTGTTTTTCCTTGAATTCTCCCGATGATGAATTTTGGACATTGACGCATAGCATTGATTACATTAGCAAAACCAGAGAAAAACACTTTTCCTGTTTGAGCATCGTTAATTGCAATTAATTCTTGAAAACTGGCTCCAGCACAAAAAGTTCTGTCGCCACCGCTTTTTAGGATGATTACTTTCACTTCATTGTTGTTTCCAACTTCGGTGATTGTGTTGGCTAATTGTGCCAATATAGTACCTGGCAAAGAGTTTTGTTCTGGATGAAAAAACTCGATGGTGGCGATGTTGTTTTGTATGTTATGTTTTACGTATGCTTCCATATTTTTATTTAATTGCGAAGTGTGTAAGTATTTACACAAGGTTCGCTAAATTTATATTCTCGCAAAGACACTAAGGCGCAAAGCTTGTATTGTTTTAAATTTATTTTACTTTATTAACTATTTTTTAGCCCTGATAGTAGCGCTATCCTTTTTCTTTTTTCTTTAAAAAGGAAAAGATATAGCGAATAGCAGGAATAGCTCCTAATTATAAAACATCAAATTGCTCGAAATGATGGTTTACGTGTTTTCTTTCTAATAAATACGATTCATATTTGTTTAATTCTCCGAAAACCAAATTCTTTAAAATAGCTTCAGGATTTTCTTTGAAAAATGTTTTATATGCTTCTCTTGCTTCTAAAAATTTCTCTTTTGCTGTTGCTAAATCTGGATGAATTAAATTTTCTAATTCTCCTTTTTTCATAGTTGGAAAAGAGCTCCCTTTTGGAAATTTATCGTAATTATATAGGGAATGATGCACTTTTTCTAATATTGTTTCAGGTGTTGTGATTTCAAAATCTTGAATTTGACCCGACATGATTTTATAGGTATATTCAAGATGTTCTAACATGTGTTGAGCTGTTAGTATTCCCCATTTTGATTCGGAATTTTCTGTTAGTTTGTTCAAACATTCAGCAATTTTATAATCTGTCATTTCGACAAAAACTTCTTGCTTTTTTTCTACCATTGTTAGGATAGTGGCTACTGCTACCAATTCGTTTTCGGTATCAAAAACCTCAACAAACCATTTTACAATTCCGCTTGGATGTTCTGCTGAAGCGACGTCTCTGTCAACTTTTTGTTTGCATGTTAATCGTACATAAACGGTATCGTTATGATAAATTGGACGTAAGAAACGACATTCTTCTAGACCGTAATTTGCTGCAACTGGCCCTTTATTTGGATAAACAAACAATCCTGCTGCTGCTGCTAAAATGAAATAACCGTGAGCTGTTCGTTTTTTGAATATACTTCCGTCAAGTGACGTAATATCAGTATGTGCGTAGAAATGATCCCACGTTATATTAGCAAAATTGATAATATCAGTATCGGTTACGGTTCTGTTATGAGTTCGCAATGACATTCCGGGTTGAATATCTTCCCAATGGTATTGAAACGGATGTTGGGTGATTTCTTTGTAAGCCGAATTGGGTTGGTAAATTCCGGTGATTTCAGTTAATGTTGTTGGTGAACCTTGAATAGCACAACGTTGCATATAGTGCTTTATCCCACGAATTCCTCCCATTTCTTCTCCACCACCAGCACGACCAGGACCACCGTGAACCAATTGTGGTAATGGCGAACCATGACCTGTACTTTGTTTTGCATTTTCACGGTTTAAAACTAAAATTCTACCGTGATGTGATGCTGCATTTACTACATATTCTTTGGCAATTTCGTCGCTATTAGTAACTATCGAAGACACTAAAGAGCCTTTACCCATTTTAGCTAATTCAATAGCTTCGGCAATATTTTTGTATGGCATTATGGTAGCAACAGGGCCAAAAGCTTCGGTTTCGTGCGACAAAATATTTTGAAATGGCTTGTCTTCACGAAGCAACATTGGGCTAATAAAAGCACCTTTTGAATCGGCACCAATCAAATTTAGTTTATCAAAATCTCCATAAACTATAGATGCAGTTTTGGTAATTTCTAATACTCTTGCTTTTACTTCGTTTACTTGGTCTTTACTAACCAAAGCACCCATTCGAACTTCTTTTAACCTTGGATCACCAATAGTCACTTTATCTAATGCTTTTCCTAATGCAATTTGCACATCGTCCATCAGCTTTTCTGGCACAATCATTCTGCGAATGGCGGTACATTTTTGTCCACATTTAACCGTAATTTCACTTCTTGCTTGACTAATAAACAAATCGAATTCTGGTGTTCCAGGAACGGCGTCTTCTCCAAGTATAGACGAGTTTAATGAATCGGCTTCCATATTGAATGGTACAGATTCATTGATGATTCTTGTATGTGATTTTAATAGTCGCCCTGTAGAAGCAGAACCCGTAAAAGTGACTACATCTTGACTTTCAACAGTATCCAAAAGTGTGTTTGCTGAACCGCAAATGAGCTGCAAAGCACCTTCTGGTAAAATATTAGAAGCTATGATTTCTCGAACTACTGCTTCAGTCAAATAGGACGTTGATGTGGCTGGTTTTACAACTGCTGGCATTCCTGCCATCCAGTTGACTGCACATTTCTCTAGCATTCCCCAAACCGGAAAATTAAAAGCGTTGATATGAACCGCAACCCCCGTTTTAGGAACCAAAATATGGTGTGCCATAAAGCGTCCGCCTTTAGACAAATCAATAGCATCTCCTTCAACATGATAGGATTGGTTAGGGAATAGTTTTCGTAACGATGCATTGGCAAAAAGATTCCCGAATCCACCTTCGATATCAATCCAACTGTCTACTCTGGTTGCTCCGGTTCTATAACTTAATTCGTAAAATTGTTCTTTTCGTTTGGTTAAATACATAGCCAAACTTTTGATCATGTTTCCACGTTCTTGGAAAGTCATTTTGCGTAGTTTTTCTCCGCCTTTTGTTCTTCCGTAGTGAAGGATTTCTTCAAAATTTAAACCTTCAGTAGATGCGTTTGCAATTATTTCGCCCGTGATAGAATCGAATAAAGGAACACCTTCGCCTTTTCCTTCGGTCCAATGTCCGTTTACGTAATTTTGTAGTTTGCTCATGTTTTTATTTTTAACCCCTAAGTGAACTAAGTTTTTCACAAAGAACACAAAGATTTAATTTTTTATACTCTTTCGATTATTGCTGCATAACCTTGACCAACCCCAATACACATCGTGATTAAAGCATATCTTTTTCCTGTCATTTGCAATTCTAACGCTGCTGAATAAGTGATTCTTGCACCAGTAACTCCTAATGGATGACCGATGGCAATTGAACCCCCGTTTGGATTGATTCTTGGATCATTATCCTGTAAACCCCAAGCTCTGATACAAGCAATAGCCTGTGATGCAAATGCTTCATTGAGTTCGATGATATCTATATCTGCCAATGTTAATCCGGCTTTCGCCAATGCTTTATTAGTCGCTTCCACTGGACCAATTCCCATAATATTAGGTTCTACTCCCACCACTGCCGAACTAACGATTCGTGCCAATGGTTTTAGATTGTATTTTTTTACTGCTTCCTCAGATGCGATTATGGTTGCACAAGCACCATCGTTTAATCCTGATGAATTCCCTGCGGTTACGCTTCCGTCTTTTTTGAAAGCTGCTCTTAATTTTGATAATCCTTCTAATGTAGTGGATGGTTTTACGAATTCGTCTTTAGAGAAAACAATTGGGTCTCCTTTTCTTTGTGAAATTTCCACTGCTACGATTTCTTTTGCCAATCGTCCGGATTGTTCTGCTGCCGTAGCTTTCATTTGGCTATTTAAAGCAAATACATCTTGGTCTGCTCTTGAAATAGTATATTTTTCTACCAAATTTTCAGCCGTTTCACCCATCGCATCTGTACCATACATTTGGTGCATTTTTGGGTTGATGAAACGCCATCCAAAACTTGAATCATACATTTTAGAATCGGTTCCGTATGCCGAAGAAGGTTTTGAAACCACTAAAGGGCCACGGGTCATATTCTCTACTCCACCAGCTATAAAAACGTGTCCATCTCCTGCTTTGATGGCACGATTGGCATGAATAATAGCCGACAAGCCTGAACTACAGAGTCTGTTTACGGTTTCTCCTGGAACAGTGTGTGGCAATCCCGCCAATAGTAAAGACATACGTGCTACATTACGATTGTCATCACCTGCTTGATTTGAACAACCTATAATAACGTCGTCGTAGGCGTCTTGTGGAATATTTGGATTATTAGCAACCACGGTTTTAATAACCAAAGCCCCTAAATCATCTGCTCTAACCGAGGCTAATGTACCTTGATAACTTCCAATTGGAGTACGAACTCCGTCTATAATATATGCTTCCATTTTTTACTTTAGATTTTTAGATTTAGGATTTTAGATTTCTGAAATCTAAATACTATTCCCAATCTTTATTTGTTCTATAAACTACGCCTTTGAAAAGAGCGACCATTTCGTCACCTCTTCTTACTTCAATAATATTAAAGCCTAATTTATTATTTACCTTTTCGATAACCGATTCAGCCACTAAATAATCCCCTTCATTTACCGCTTCGATGTGATTGATTGAAGTTTCGATGGAAACCGCAAATTTTCCGTGCGTATTTGCAGCAAATCCAAAAGCGGTATCTGCCAATGAATACGTTATTCCACCGTGTGCTTTATTCATGCTGTTCAGCATTTCTTTACGAACGGTCATTGCAACTTTACAACGACCAACTTCGCATTCAAGAATTTCAATACCAAGCCATTGGCTATAGGCGTCTTGACTTAACATTTTATATGGAATTTTTTCTCCTTGCATCTAAAAAAAAGATTTATTTTCTCTGTTCATTTTTCTTAATAATGGACTGCAACGGTAACGGTCTTCGTGGTATTCGTTATACAACGCATCCAATTTTTCTTCACACCAATTGATTCCTTTTTCATCTGCCCATGCCAATAATCCTTTTGGATAATTTACTCCTTTGGTCATTGCATTGTCAATATCTTTTGCGGAAGCGATGTTCAAGAAAAGTGCATCGACTGCCTCGTTGATTAGCATTACAAGGACTCTATCGAAAATGATTTGTGCTACAATTGTATCTTCGTTTGGTTTTGGCGGAACTGCATTTTCATTATAATTATAAAAACCTCTACCTGATTTTCTTCCTAAGAATCCTGCTTCAGTTAATCTTTTTTGGGTAAACGAAGGTTTGTATCTTGGGTCGAAATAAAACGAAGTAAAAACGGTTTCGGTAACGGTATAATTGACATCGTGCCCTATAAAATCCATCAATTCGAAAGGTCCCATTCTGAAACCGCCATTATTTTTCATGGCAAAATCTATGGTTGCAAAATCAGCAAATCCTTCTTCATAAATACGTAAGGCTTCACTATAAAAAGGTCTTGCAACTCTATTTACAATAAATCCAGGAGTATCTTTAGCAACAGCCACCACTTTTTTCCAATCAGTAATGGTTTCTATCACTTTTTGAACGACTTCTTCGCTGGTTTGAATCGCTGGAATTACCTCAACCAATTGCATCAAAGGAGCAGGATTGAAAAAGTGAATTCCAATAAAACGCTCTGGTTTTTGGCAAGAGGCAGCAATGGATGCAATGGATAATGAAGAAGTATTGGATGCCAAAATAGTTTCGGGAGAAACATAAGTTTCCAATTCCGAAAAGACTTTTCTTTTTATTTCTAAATTTTCTATGATGGCTTCAATAATCAAATCGGAATCCGACAAATCTTTTAAAGCAGTTACATAACTGATATTATTTGAAATACGGGATTTCTCCGCGCTGTCAATTTTTCCTTTTTCTACTAATTTAGATAAGGTATTTTCAAGATTTACGGCGCTTTTTGAAAGCACATCTTGATTGGTGTCGAATATTTTTACGGTACAACCTGAAGTGGCCACCACTTGTGCAATACCACTTCCCATTGTTCCTGAACCTATTACTGCTATTTTCATTTTATAAATATTGTTATTCAATCCAAAAAGAACCAATTAAATATGTTTTCGCTTTACCACTAATTAATACCCGCTCATCTCTTTGTTCGCAAAATAAAAATCCTTTTCTATCAGATAATTGAATAGCTGACAATCTATTTTTATTGAGCTTTTCACTCCAATACGGAATTAACGAACAATGTGCTGAACCCGTAACGGGATCCTCCAAAATTGTTGCTTGGGGTGTAAAAAATCTAGATACAAAGTCCGAATTATTACCTTTTGAAGTAATAATCACTCCACCAGTTCCGAGATTAATTTGATCAAATAATTGTCGGTCAATTTGAATGTCTTTTATGTCGCTTTCATTTTCATAAACCAATACATAATCCCTTGATTTCAGAGTTTCTATCGGTTGAATACTTAATGATTTTGAAATAATTTCAGGTAGCTCATCTACAATTGGTTTTCTTGAAGGGAAATCCAAAGTATATAACTCATTTTCAAAAGTAACAAGTAAATCTCCACTTAAAGTATTGAAAACAATCTCGTTTTTAGGATAATTTAATATGGATATTAACTCATGAGCTGTTGCTAATGTTGCATGCCCACATAAATCCATTTCTAGATCTGGAGTAAACCAACGCAGATGAATTTTATCCCCATTAACAACAAAAAAAGCCGTTTCTGCAACAGCATTTTCTTGAGTAATTTTTAATAAAAGATCATCTGGAAGCCAATTTTCTAAAGGTACCACACAGGCTGGATTTCCTCCGAAAATTTCATCTGTAAATGCATCAATTTGGTAAACTTCGTATTTCATCTCCGAATTTATATCGTTTGAATTCTTAATTTCCTTTAAATTCTGGTTTTCTTTTTTCTACAAATGCCGTAACACCTTCGTTATAATCATTTGAGGAACTAGCTTCTATTTGCAAATCACTTTCTAGATTAAGTTGTTGTTCTAAATTATTAGTCAATGATTGATTTAATAATCTTTTAGTTAATCCCAATGCTAATGTTGGCATATTCGCTAATGTTGTTGCCAAGGTCAATACTTCTTCTTCAAAGAAGGAAGTTGGATACATTTTATAAATCATTCCTAAATTAAAAGCTTCTTCTGCCGACACTTTGTCTCCCAACATCATTAAAGCTGAAGCTTTTTGAAAACCAATTAATCGTGGTAGAAAAAATGTTCCTGCGCTATCTGGAATTAATCCAATTTTACTAAAAGCCTGAATAAAACTGGCATTATCTGCTGCAACAACAATATCGCAAGCCAAAGCTATATTAGCCCCAGCCCCAGCAGCTACACCATTTACGGCAGCTATAATTGGCTTCTCAATGTTCCTTATTTTTTGGATAATGGGATTGTAATGTTCTTCAAGTATTTTCCTAAAACCAGGATTCAATTCTGGCGTAGTCACTTCTTTTAAATCTTGTCCAGCACAAAATGCTTTGCCGCTTCCGGTGATTACAATAGCACGAACATTTACATCATTGGAGCAAGCATCAAGTGTGTCTTGCATAAGCAAAGCCATTTCTCTATTGAAACTATTAAAAACATCAGGACGATTTAAAGTTATAAATCCAATGTTATTTTCTATTTTTAAAAGTATCGAACTCATATTTTTATTTTAAACATTTAAAATAGTCAAAAGGTTCTAAACAATCCTGACATTGAAAAAATGCTTTGCAGGCTGTAGATCCAAATTGGCTTATTAATTTTGTATTTAATGATCCACATTGTGGGCATTTTACTAATTTTTTATTTCCTAATAATACTTCTTTATCGGCTTCAGGTTCTAGTGGTGATGCAATTCCGTATTTCTCGAGTGCTTTTCTACCTTTTGGGGTAATCCAATCGGTTGTCCAAGCTGGAGATAATACTAAATTTATTTTAGATTCATAACCTGCATTTTTCAAAGCTTTTTTAATATCGTCACCTATGACATCCATTGCTGGACAGCCACTATAAGTTGGTGTAATTGTTACCTCAACAATATTGTTTACTAATTCAGCCGAACGAACTACACCCATCTCCATAATAGAAAGTACTGGAATTTCCGGATCGGAAACCGTTTCCAAAATTTCGAATATTTTTTGGTCTATATGTGTTCGTTCTTCTGTCATTTTTTTAATCGCAAGTTTTTATGCAAAGTTTGCTATGGCTTTTACCAATTCATATTAGGAAAACTGCGTTGCATGTATTGCATGTCGGCTAATAAATAGCCCA
>NZ_JAYSSZ010000142.1:0-3880 GCF_043720215.1 Flavobacterium sp.
TACTTATTGGTTCTTTCGAAATATTAGCACTTTTAGTATTAATCGCAGTAATCGTTTTCTGGATAAGAAGAAACGTTATCAATCTAAAACGTTTTATTCATAATGACCTAAAAGGCTGGCCAAAATCCGACGCAAACTACATTTTATATTTTGAAGTGGTTTTAATGTCATTATTTCTAATTATGAATGCTGCCGATTTGTGGTTGCAAACTATGAATGTACATCACTATACACAAGCTGGCTCATTTCCAATATCACAATTTATTGCACCAATCTTCAACGGAATGTCAGAAGGATTAGTTATAATGATAGAACGTGGCGCATGGTGGTTACACATTTGCGGCATTTTAGTATTCCTAAATTACCTCTATTTCTCTAAACACTTGCATATTTTACTAGCATTCCCAAATACCTATTTTGCAAATTTAAAGCCACAAGGACAATTTGATAATCTAGAAAGTGTAACAAAAGAAGTAAAACTAATGATGGATCCAAATGCAGATCCATTTGCAGCACCAGCACCAGATGACAATGCAGTTCCAAGTAAATTCGGAGCGCAAGACGTGCAAGATTTAAACTGGGTTCAGTTACTAAACGCCTATACTTGTACCGAATGTGGTCGTTGTACATCATCATGTCCAGCCAACCAAACAGGAAAAAAATTATCGCCAAGAAAAATCATGATGGATACTCGTGATCGTTTGGTCGAAGTAGGAAACAATATCGATGTTAACAAAGGCGTATTTATTCCAGACGGGAAATTCCTATTAGGAGATTACATCACACCCGAAGAGCTTTGGGCATGTACTTCTTGCAACGCTTGCGTCGAAGAATGTCCTGTAAATATTAGCCCATTGTCTATAATTATGGATATGCGCCGTTATCTAGTTATGGAGCAAAGTGCTGCGCCACAGTCGCTAAACGCCATGATGACAAATATCGAAAACAACGGAGCGCCATGGCAATACAACCAGCAAGACCGATTAAATTGGAAAAACGAATAAAATAATATTTTGGGCGTGACCCGAAAAGGGTCGGGCTTTCGGCTATATTTTTTTTTCGGCAAAAAAGCCTCAAAAAAGGATACCGCCTCAATCCCTCACGCAAAAACAAGGATAAATAAACAGTACAATGAACATCGAAGATTTAGATAAAAGTTTAATAGCCGCATCAGAAAACGGACAAACAATAAGCCCCATCTTACCAGAAGGAGTAAAAAACTATCTAATAGATATAGACGGAACCATTTGCGATGATATTCCAAATGAAGAACCAGAAAGAATGCTTACCGCCGAAGTATATCCAGACGCTTTAGCAACCTTAAACAAATGGTACGACGAAGGACATATAATTTTCTTTTTTACCTCAAGAACTGAAGCACATCGTGAATATACTGAAATCTGGCTTAAAAAGCACGGATTTAAATACCACGGAATGCTTATGGGAAAACCACGTGGAGGGAATTACCACTGGATAGACAATCACTTGGTAAAAGCAACACGTTATAGAGGAAAATTTACAGATTTAATAGATAAAGAAGTAACAATCCAAGTCTTCGACGACGGAAAACACTAATAAAAATTTGGTTATTTGTGGATTCGGTTATTTGTTTAATCGAATAACCAAATCCACAAATCCACAAACAAACAGATTATGCAAGAAACATTAATAGTGCCTACAATGGCAGAAATGCTAGCCCAAGGTAAACAACCAGAAGTATTATTTTGGGTAGGATGTTCAGGAAGTTTTGATGATAGAGCAAAAAGAATCACTAAAGCTTTTGTACGTATTTTAAATCGTGCAAAGGTCGAATTTGCTGTGCTTGGTACCGAAGAAGGTTGTACAGGTGATCCTGCGAAACGAGCAGGAAACGAATTTTTATTTCAAATGCAAGCCATGATGAATATCGAGGTGCTAAATGCGTATGAAGCAAAAAAAATAGTAACTGCATGTCCGCATTGTTTCAATACAATAAAAAATGAATACCCAGAATTGGGCGGAAAATATGAAGTAGTTCACCATACAGAATTCCTTAAATCACTGTTGGATGACGGTCGATTAACTATTGAAGGCGGACAATTCAAAGGAAAAAGAATCACTTTTCATGATCCTTGTTATTTGGGACGTGCCAACAAAATATATGAAGCTCCAAGAGAATTAATTCAAAAACTAGATGCCGAATTAGTCGAAATGAAACGCTCTAAAGCCAATGGATTATGTTGTGGAGCAGGTGGAGCACAAATGTTTAAAGATGCCGAGCCAGGAAACAAAGAAATAAATGTTGAAAGAACTGAAGATGCTCTAGAAACAAAACCAGAAATCATCGCAGCAGGTTGTCCGTTTTGTAACACAATGCTAACCGACGGTGTAAAAAACAAAGAAAGAGAAGCTGACGTAAAAGTGATGGATATCGCCGAATTGATTGCAAACGCTCAAGATTTATAATGAATGTTTTCTTGTTTAAAATTAAAAAAACATTTTTAATACCATTAATTTTTCTTTGCATAGGTTCATCATCGTTAGCTCAAGAAATAAATAACAATGTTTCTATCGACTCTGTTAATGTTGATGAAAATAAGAATATAAAATTCAATTATAAGCAACTAGTAATTCCAGCAGTTTTAATAGGGTATGGAGTTTGGGCTACAGACAATGATCAATTAGAGTTTGTAAATTCTAAAATAAACAAAAATTTAACTTTAGATATTGACGATAAAATTACAATTGACGATTTTTCACAATACACACCATTAGCAACTTTATTAGGATTAGAAGCATTTGGAATAAAAGGAAAAAATGATTTTAAAGATAAAACTGTAATTTCAGCCACTTCTTACTTAATTATGGGAATTGCAGTTAATAGTATTAAAATAACGGCGCATGTTCAAAGACCAGATTCAACAAATGTAAAATCATTTCCGTCTGGACATACTGCCACAGCTTTTATGGGAGCTGAACTATTACATCAAGAATATAAAGACGTCTCTTTGTTGTATAGTTTTTCAGGTTATTTTGTAGCATCTGCCACTGGAATTTTTAGGCTTTACAACAATAAGCATTGGTTCTCTGATATAATTACAGGTGCTGGAATAGGAATTTTAAGTGCTAAAGCTGGATATTGGTTATACCCAACAGTAAGCAAGTTATTTACAAACAAAAAAGAATCAAACACAAAAACATCTTTTATTCCATATTATGATGGAAAAATGACAGGGTTTGGATTAGTTTCTACATTTTAAAAAAATAAAAATATGTATATTCCATTTGAGGACTTACCATTAGAATCAAAAATATGGATTTATCAATCCAATCGTAAATTTTCAGATGAAGAATTTACAGAAATAGAAACTGCAACAAAAGCATTTATTACAGATTGGTCTGCTCATGGGACAGGTTTAGAAGCTTCTTATCTGCTAAAATACAATCGATTTATCATATTTGCTGCAAATCCAGAAGTGCAGGAAGTTACGGGTTGTTCTATAGATAAGTCAGTTCAGTTTATTCAGGATTTAGAGCAAAAATACCAAGTCGATTTGTTAGATAAAATGAATGTAACATTCAAAAATGGAGAATTTGTAGCTCACAAAACATTAATCGAATTCAAAAAAATGGCTAAAGATAAAGCCGTAACAGGATCGACAATTGTCTTTAATAATTTAGTAAATTCTATCGAAGAATTTAACGAATCTTGGGAAGTTCCTGCTGAAGACAGTTGGCATAGTCGTTTCTTTTAAAAAAATATACTGAAAAATTTAGGTTTCAAGTTTCTATTGTTTTCTGTACTCGTTTTATTTACGGTCAATTGTTCTGTAAATAAAAATCGTAGTAAAGAAAATAATGCAATTACTAAAAATACAGATAATCCTATAATTGAAAAATT
>NZ_JAYSSZ010000143.1:0-10955 GCF_043720215.1 Flavobacterium sp.
GTTTTAGCCAAATAAAGAATGATTCCTTAATAAACATTATTAAATCCGCGGATAAAATCATGCTTACGAGTCATGAGGATTTAAGGATGCAAATTTACAGAAAACCAAAAAGTGAAAGTGAAAAAAGGAGAAGTGAATTAAGAGTCGTTAATAACAGAAAGGGAAAGTATATCCTAGCTGCAATTTATAGCGGAATAATTAAATCAGAAAAACCCAATAAAAAAATTATTAAACAAAAAATTATTCTAAATTCCTTTTCAAGGAATGAATTAATAAGTATTATTTCTAATCAAACAAATGAAGAAAATTGGGGTCATTCTTGTTTCGACCCTCATCAAACTATATTTATTCTCATCAATAAAAAATGGGAGTTTATAGATCTTTGTTTTGGATGTGAAACCTATGAATTTAGCAAAGGAATAAATATAAACCAAAAAACATTCTTAAGATCTAATGAAGATTGGAAAAAATTAGAATCGTTTTTTAGAAGTTTAAATTTGACTTATAAATTACCCAATCTAAAAGATTAATTATCTATAACTGAATTCGCTACAATAAATCCACTTGTCCAAGCATTTTGAAAATTAAACCCGCCCGTGATCGCATCGATATTTACAATTTCTCCTGCAAAATAAAGATCAGATAAGATTTTGCTTTCCATGGTTTTGAAGTTTATTTCTTTTAAATCGATCCCGCCAGCAGTTACAAATTCTTCTTTGAAAGTGCTTTTTCCATTTACTTGAAACTCCGCATTGGTGAGTTGATTAGTCAAATTTGTAAGTTGATTTTTTGTTAAATCTGCCCATTTTGCTTCAATATCAATTTGAGAAGCTAAAACAATACTTTCCCACAATCGGTTCGGAATATCAAATGGCGATTTTTTAGAAACGGCTTTCTTCGAATGTTCCAATTTTAATTCTCTTAAAGTTATTGCTGTTTCTTCAAATGTTTTATCATTAAGCCAATTGACAACAATAGCAAATTGGTATTTTTTGTCAGCCAACTCTCTAGCTCCCCAAGCTGAAAGCCTTAAAATTCCTGGCCCAGACAATCCCCAATGTGTAATAAGTAAAGGTCCAGAAGCTTCAAGCTTTGAGTTTTTGACTTTGACAGAAGCCAATGCCGAAAGTCCCATTAAATCTTTAATTCTCGCATCTTTAATATTAAAAGTAAACAAAGACGGAACGGGCTCGACAACTGAATGTCCTAAGTTTTGAAGCATTTCCCAAATTTTAGGATTACTTCCTGTGGTCATTATTATTTTTTTGCAGGCAAATGTTTCGTGATTGGTTTCAACTTTCCAGAAAGTATCACTTTTAAAAATAGACTGTACACTTTGACCCGATAAAATATTGATTCCGAGTTTTTTCGTAGCTTCCAGAAAACAATCGATTATGGTTTGTGAAGAATTAGAAACAGGAAACATGCGTCCATCTTCTTCAATTTTGAGTTCGACACCATGTTTTTCAAACCAATCGATAGTATCCCCAGAGCAAAACTGATGAAAAGGACCACGAAGTTCTTTTTCGCCACGAGGATAAAATTTAACCAAATCGTTTGGCACAAAACAAGCGTGTGTGACATTGCAACGACCACCACCAGATATTCTTACTTTGCTTAAAACTTCCTGACCTCGTTCTAGAATAGCAACTTTAGTTTTTGGATTGTTTTCAACAATATTTATAGCTGTAAAAAATCCTGCAGCACCACCACCAACAATAATTATGTCGTATTTTGAATTCATTATATTTTATCTGGAAAATCTGAAATGATACCATCGACATTCAATGATTTGACAAAGGTAATATCTTCTGACGAATTTACGGTCCAAGTATGAATTTGAAATCCTTCCTTTTGAATTCTTGCTACAATATTGATAGTTAATAATTTAAAATAGGGATTAATACTAAAAGCTTTTATTTCTTTGGCAAAAGCGATTGCCTCATCTATAATATCTTCAGTTAAAACACCTATTTTAATTTTAGAATTTAACTGCGAAATTTCTTTTAAAACTGTCCAATCAAAACTAGAAACTATAAATTTTTCGACATTCCAGTGATTCTTAGATGAATAATTTTGAATTAACTCAACAACTAACTTCGTTGTTTTGGCATCTTTAATTTCAATATTAACAAAGCATTCTTGGTTTATTAGATCTAAAACTTCGATTAAAGTTGGAATTCCGAATTGCTTTAATTCCACAGAAGTGAAGTCTTTTACAAAACCATTCCCAATTGTAGTTCTATTGACGGTTTGGTCGTGAATAACCATAATTTCTGCGTCGGAACTCAAATGAACATCTAGTTCGATTCCATCTAATCTTAGCTCTAACGCTTTCTTAAACGAAGCCAAAGTATTTTCGGCAACATACCCTTTAGCACCACGATGTCCTATTTTTAGCATAAATCAAAAGTATAAAAAACGCCTTTACTAAAAGGTTTTTTTAAAATTAAACTTTATTCTGCAATTAGAATTTTATATTCCCATGGTTTGAGGTTTAGCTTCTGATCTTTTGCGAATGTTATTTTTTGTCCAGACATATAATCTGTAAATATTCCTTCTATTGGAGCCGTAAAAACAGTATTTGTTTTAGTTAAGTTACTCAAAAAAATGATTTTATTTCCTGATTTTTCTCTTTCAAAAGCAAGAATTTTTAAATCATCGGAAGTTAAAATTCTATGATATGAGGCTGGGTTTTTTCCGCCATTTAAAGCTGGATTTTCTGATTTTAGCTTCCCTAATTTTTCATAAATAGTCATCATTTTTCCCACTGTGTGCGGAATGGTGTCTTTCTCAAAGAATTTTAATCTCTCCTTTAAATCATATTCTTGTCCACTATAAATTAATGGCATTCCTGGTATTAGATATGTAAGAGCTGTAAAAACTCCTACAGATTCTCCCATTCTTTCGTATTCGGTTCCGTTCCAGAAATTTTCTCCGTGATTTGAAATGAAGTTCATATAAATATCATCTTTTTCACACAAAGAATCATTTAACACCATTTGGCTATCAAAACTTGCAATCGTTTTTTCTTCTTTTGCAATTCCGTTCATGATATAATGCATTTTCCAAGCGTATTGCATATCGAATGCGTTTGTCATTAAACTCGTTTTTTCAGCTTCCATGAGCATAAAAACTGGTTTAATTTTATTTAATTCAATTTTAGTTTTTTCCCAAAAATCTACAGGAACTTCAGCTGCAAGTTCGCATCGAAAACCATCAATATTGAATTCTTTTAGCCAATATTTCATTTCTTCGAGCATCGCAAGACGAAGACCTTGATTTTTATAATCTAATTTGGCAACATCTGTCCAATCGTAAGGTGAAACTATATTTCCTTCTTTATCATGTGTATAATATTCCGGACGTTGAGTAATCCAAGCGTGATCCCAAGCTGTGTGATTACCAACCCAATCTAAAATAACATAAATTCCGTTTTTGTGAGCCGCTTTTACTAATTTTTCGAAATCTGCTTTGTTTCCAAAATCAGGATTGATGCTTCTATAATCTTTTACAGAATATGGATTTCCTAAATATTTTTTCTTTTCTATAGAATCTGTATTTTCTTCGATTGATACATTTATTTTCGCTTTTCTTTTTTTGATTCCAATTTCGTGAACTGGCATAAGCCAAAGGATTTTTATACCTAGCTTTTTAAGTTTAGGAATATCTTTTGCAAACGCATTAAAGGTCCCTTCTGGTGAATACTGACGAATATTTGCTTCGTAAATTACTGCATTTTCGGCTAATTCCGGGGTTACAGCGGGAATTTCAAGCTTTTCTTCTTGAATTATTACTGGCTGTTCTTTTTTGCAACTTACAGATATTGTAAAAAGGAATAATAGAAAAAATATTTTTTGCATTCTAAACATATTTAATCTTTAGTAAAAAGGTATTGTCCTCCACCTTGTTTTAAAGTCATATTCTTCCCTTCAAAAATAAGTTTTACTCCTGCAGGATCAAACACAAATTCGGTCTTGCTAATTGGATTTAATCCAAACGAACTTTGCCCGGTTGCTTGTGCGGTTAGTTGTCCTTTATCAACTTTTATAGTAATCTTTATAGGTAATTGACTTGATGAATAAACACCTTCATAACTACTTAACTTATCTTTACTTACTTCAAATGTAGTTAGGTTTGGAAATTGATAAGGCATTTTGTAATAAATACTTAAAATACCAATCATAATATCATTTCTGTTATAATTATCTCCATTTACAATTAGAGAAACTCCTGTTTTTTCTGTAGGATAATATCCTGCAACAGCTCTAAATCCTTCGATTCCACCTGTGTGTCCGTAAAATTTTCTTTCGCCAAACGGAAAAGTAACTAATCCTTTACCATAAGATTGTTCTAGTTTTATCATTTCTTCTACTGTAGTTTTCTTTACTAATTTTCCATTAAAAATAGCATCAAGAAAAAAAGTTAAATCAGCCGTTGTTGATGAAATATTTCCTGCCCCAAAAGCTTGTGACATATCCCATTCTTTATTGACAGTCCATTTTTTGTCAGTATAACTATACGATTTACTTTCGCTATCAGATGATGTGATAGATGTGTTATGTAATTGCAGTTTATTTATAATTCTCTCTGTTAGATTTGTCTCATAATCTTTTTTGGAAACATCTTCTAGAATTCTTCCTAGTATATAATAGTTAGAATTACTGTATTCAAATTTGGAATTGGGTTCGAATACTGGTTTATAAGCTGTTATTTTGCTTATCATTTCTTGTTTAGAAACTTTTTGATAAACATTTACAGTTGTATCTCCATTTATAAAATCTAAAATTCCTGTGCGATGATGCAATAAATCATGAATGGTAATTTTGTCGGCATTGGAGATTTGAGGATAGAACTTTGCTAATTTTGTATCCAATTTTAATTTTCTTTCTTCTACTAACTGCATTATCATTACAGCTGTAAAGGTCTTTGTAATAGAGCCGATTTTGTATTTAGTGCTTTTATTTGCCTTTATATTGTTTTCTACATCTGAGAATCCGTAGGCTTTTTCGAAAACTATATTACCAGCTTCTCGGATGCAAACTTGTCCCATAAATTTGTTGTTTTGGTTTAGATGAACCAATAAACTGTCTATTTTATCAAAACGTGTTTTTTGTTGTGCAGATATATTTAATGAGAATATAAAAGCTCCGAATAAGATTAATTTTTTCATTTTTTTTATTTTTTAATACAAACAAATTTATTTCTTCCTTTCTAAAGCATCTACTTCTTCATCAGTATGCTCAAGAATATCTATTGTAGGTTGTCTAAATTCTTGTTCGTTTGATAATGTTTTGTTTAATGATAACACGAGTGCTGGAAGCAAAACCAAGTTAGACAACATTCCGAAAAACAGTGTTATAGCAACCAATCCTCCAAGTGCCACGGTGCCACCAAAACTGGATAACATGAAAACTGAAAAACCAAAAAACAATACAATCGAGGTGTAAAACATACTAATTCCAGCATCGTTAAACGTAGCAATTACAGATTTTTTTATCTTCCAATCATTTCTGGCTAATTCTAATCGGTATTGTGCCAAGAAACGTAATGTATCATCGACAGAAAGTCCGTAAGCAATCCCAAATACTAATATGGTTGATGGTTTTAGCGGAATTCCTAAAAATCCCATTAATCCCGCTGTAAGTAGTAACGGCAATAAATTTGGAATCAATGAAACTAAAACCATTTTGATTGAGCGAAACATTATTAAAACCAACAAAGAAGTTATTAGAAATGCAAAAGCTAATGATGACAACAAATTGTTTAACAAATATTGTGTCCCTTTTTGGAAAACCGATGCTTTTCCTGTAATGATAACATTGTATCGTGGTGAAGGAAATAATTTGTTTGCTTTGGCTCGAATTTGCGCTTCAATAGCATTCATTTTTTCACCATTTTCATCTTTGATAAAAGTCGTGATTCTAGCAAATTGGCCTGTAGAATCGACATAGCTTTTCATCAGGTTTTCTTTCGAATTCTGTGTGGCATTTTTAGCATACGATAAGATAAAAGCTTGTTCCTGTTGCGTTGGCAATTCGTAATATTCTGGATTCCCATTATAATAGGCTTGTTTCGAATATTTAACTAAGTTTACTATTGAAAGTGGTTTTGCTAGCTCAGGAATTTCTTGAATTGTTTCTTCCAATTCTTCCATTCGCTTTAATATAGACAGTTTCATGACTCCTTTTTTGTGTTTGGTGTCAATCATGATTTCTAGTGGCATTACGCCATCAAATTCTTTTTCAAAAAATCGTATGTCATCAAAAAAAGTAGTCTTTTTGGGCATATCTTCAATAATACTTCCCGAGATTCTCATTTCATAAATTCCTATTATTCCAAGAATAAGAAGTAAAATAGAAGTAATATAAACACCTACACGATTGTACTTTACTGTTCTCAAAATCCAATTCATAAAAGCGGTAAGATATTCACGTTCTAAATGTCCTAAATGTCTCGGGATTGGAGCTGGAATATAACTATGAAATATTGGAATAATGATTAAACACAAAACATACAATGCAATAATGTTTATAGAAGTTACCACACCAAATTCAGTTAACAAAACATTATTTGTTACAATAAATGTTGCAAATCCTAATGCGGTTGTCAGATTTGTCATTAATGTAGCCGTTCCAGTTTTAGTAATAACACGCTGCAAGGCTTTGGCTTTGTTTGCGTGAATTTTGTATTCTTGGTGGTATTTATTGGTCAAGAAAATACAGTTCGGAATCCCTATAACAATAACAAGAGTAGGAACTAATGCAGTTAGAACCGTGATTTCATAACCCAATAATCCTAGCAATCCGAAAGACCACATAACACCAACAATTACGATGATTAATGATATTATTGTAGCTCTAAATGATCGAAAGAAAAAGAAAAAAATAAGTCCTGTAATTAATAATGCTGCACCAATAAACAAACCTATTTCATCAAGGATTGTTTTTGCATTCAATGTTCGAATGTAAGGCATTCCTGATGTGCGAAGATCGACACCAGTTTGTTTTTCAAACCTTTCTATTTCAGGAATCAGTTTATTAAGTACAAAATCTTTTCTTGTTTTTGTATTAATTATTTTTTTATCTAAATAAATTGCAGATCGAATAGTTCCAGATTTTTTATTGAATAACAACCCTTCGTAAAATGGGAGTTTATTTAACAACTCAGACTTTATTTGAGATAAATAAACGCCATCTTGAATCTTATTTTTATTAATTAATGGTATTAATTCAAAAGTTTCGAGTGAATCATTTTTAACTAACTTTTTTAAATTATTGATAGAAATAACTAAATCAACTTCTTTATGAGATTGAATGTTAGTCATCAAATTCTCCCAAGATTTATAAATTTTCGGAGTAAATAATTTGGGGTCTTTTGTAGCAATTACAACAAGATTTCCTTCTTCTCCAAAGTTTTTCAAGAAAGATCTGTAGTCTACATTTATCTGATCATCAAACGGAATAAGATTGGCTTCGGTTTGTGTAAATTTGATATTTTTCCATTGTAAGGCAAACAGCACTGTAATTAATACAATTCCTGATAAAAAAACAATTCTATTTCTTAGAATAACTCGGGCGATAAATTCCCAAAACCCGATACTTAACATTTTTTTCATACAACCTAAAATGGAAAACAAAGGTAATTAAAACCTATAAAGTTTAGCAGTTTAAACTAAAACTTTTAATGAGTTTGTATTCATAATATTAATTTTAGTTTATTAATTTATTTAATGTTTTTATTTGTAGGTGAATTTTGTCATCTTTGCAAGATATAAAGCTGATAATTTCGTTATTTTTTATGAAAAACCTAAAAAATGCATTGTTTTACTTTACCGTAACTGGAGTGTTTACGGCTTTAATGTATTGGGTAGTTGGTCAAGGTAAAAACCTAGAGATAGGAAGACGAATCATTACTCCTTCAACTAAACACACAGAATGGAATCAGTTTTTAGAATCCCTTTTGCATAACTTACAACATCCTTTAGCGATTTTATTAGGGCAAATTATTACTATAATTATTGTAGCCCGTTTTTTTGGATGGATTTTCAAAAAAATTGGACAACCCTCAGTAATTGGAGAAATTATTGCAGGGATTTTCCTTGGTCCATCTGTTGTTGGCATGTATTTCCCAGAATTTTCTTCTGCTTTATTTCCTGTAGAATCCCTCGGTAATCTTCAATTTTTAAGCCAAATTGGGCTAATCCTTTTCATGTTTGTTATAGGAATGGAACTCGATCTGAAAGTTCTTAAAAACAAAGCAAACGAAGCAGTTGTTATAAGTCATGCCAGTATTGTTATCCCTTTTGCGTTAGGAATTTGTTTGGCTTATTATGTATATTTCAAATTTGCTCCTCAAGGCATCGAGTTTTTATCATTTAGTTTATTTATGGGAATTGCTATGAGTATCACTGCGTTTCCGGTTCTTGCCAGAATTGTTCAAGAGAGAGGTATTCATAAAACAAAATTAGGAAGTATTGTGATTACTTGTGCCGCAGCAGATGACATTACAGCCTGGTGCATTCTTGCCGCAGTTATTGCTATTGTAAAAGCAGGAACATTTGCAAGCTCACTTTATGTTATTGGACTAGCGATTTTGTATGTTTTATTAATGTTATTTATTGTAAAACCATTTTTCAAACGTGTAGGCGATTTGTATTCTAACAATGAAAACCTAAGTAAATCGGTAGTTGCTATATTTTTTTTAACACTTATAATATCGTCTTATTTAACTGAAGTAATAGGAATTCACGCACTTTTTGGCGCTTTTATGACAGGTGTAATCATGCCTGATACTTCTAAATTTAGAAATATTTTTATTGAAAAAGTAGAAGATGTTGCTTTAATACTTTTACTTCCATTATTTTTTGTTTTTACTGGATTGCGTACAGAAATTGGCTTACTTAATGATCCTTTTTTATGGAAAGTTACTGGATTTATTATTCTGGTTGCGGTAGTGGGTAAATTTGTTGGAAGTGCACTTGCTGCAAGATTTGTGGGACAAAGCTGGAAGGATAGTTTAACTATTGGAGCCTTAATGAATACACGAGGATTAATGGAACTGGTTGTATTAAACATAGGTTATGATTTAGGCGTTCTTACTTCCGAAATATTTACTATGATGGTAATCATGGCTTTAGTCACCACATTTATGACTGGACCAGCACTAGACTTGATTAATTATATTTTTAAATCGAAAGATACATTAGTTATTGACAATGAGCTTAATACAAACAAATATAAAATTCTTATTTCTTTTGGCAATTACGAAAAAGGGAAATCATTACTTCGATTAGCTAATAGCTTAGTCAAAAAGCAAAAAGATATTTCGACCATTACAGCGATGCATTTGTCTGTAAGTGATGAAATGCATGGTTTTAACCTTGAAGAATACGAAAAAGAAACATTTATCCCAATTCTTGAAGAGTCTGAAGTATTAAACCAAGAGATAAATACCATTTTTAAAGCAACTATCGATATTGAAACTGATATCGCAGAAATTGCCCATCAAGGAGAATTTGATTTATTATTAGTAGGTTTAGGAAAATCTATTTTTGAAGGAACCTTACTTGGTAAAGTGTTAGGTTTTACCACAAGAATTATAAATCCAGATAGATTATTAGATAAAATTACGGGGAAAGAAGGCTTGTTTGCCAATTCAATTTTTGATGAGCGAACACGTCAAATTATTGCTAAAAACAAAATGCCGATAGGTATCCTTGTAGATAATGAATTGAATTATACCGACAAGATTTTTGTTCCTTTTTTTGGAACAGAAGATGCTTTTCTAGTTGACTACATTCAGAAGTTTGTTTATAATAACAATTCTAAAGTTAAAATTATTGATATAAATAATCAAATTGAAAATAATTTTTTAATAAAAAATGCCATTCAATCTTTAGAAAAAACATATCCAGACAACATTACTTTAGTTAGCGATTATCAGATTTTGAAATCGTTTTTAATCAAACAAGATCTAATGGTAATTAGTTTAGAGAGTTGGAAAAAATTAGTTGATTCTCAAAGTGTTTGGTTAAGTAATTTACCTTCGGTTCTAATTATTAAACCCTAAATCTATTTTAATACTGAGTTTTATAGCAATATTATCTTCAAAACTAGGCAACTGGTTTGGACCATATCTATAAAATGCAACTAATCCTAATCCTCTATAAATTTGGTTCAGTTCGAATCCTGATTCTAGAAATCCTTTCTCTAAAGTTTTGTAATTAATATTTAGATGTTGATTTGCATTTTCTAAACTTCCCAAACCATATTTTGTAACTACCGAAAAAACGGGTTTTATTCTTTTGCTAATTTCAAATTTAGGAAACTCATGTTCTAGCTGAAAAAAAACATATCTACTAGAGAAAAATTCGTTGAAATACATGGTTTCAAAACTATCTTTTCCTGCAAATGTGATGCGTTGTATGATTTTATCTTTATTCAAATTATTTGGCGAATGATTGTAAACATGCGTTATAGGGATATCGCCTGAAGCATAACCTCCTTCAAAAAGAAATAGTAATTTATGGTTTGAGTTAAACTTTTTTTGGTAATCAAATCTAAAATCTATTTTACCAAAACTGAAGTCATTTTGCCAAAGATTCGAAATAGTTTTCGAATATTGAAATGTAAAACGAGGGTATTTCTTTTCAATTTCAATCCTTTTATTTGGCGTTTGCATATACTTACTAAACGGATTCCATTGTATCGAAGCCGTTAGCATAGTGGCTTTAAACTCAGAATACAGACTGTTATTATAATTAAATAAATAATCAAATCTAGGTATAATATCACTTTGCGAAATCTGCAAAACACTTTCCGTTTTCGGAATAATCTTAGTTTCTACAAATCCTCTCCAAGTAACATGATTATAAAAAGTGCTAATATTAAAAGGTCTAGGATCGTATATCTTAAAAGTTTTTTTATCAGCTTCAAAAGAAGTGCTTGCAATTT
>NZ_JAYSSZ010000144.1:0-30548 GCF_043720215.1 Flavobacterium sp.
CAATAAAATTTAAATACCTGAAGCCCACTGGGCTTCCTCCTCTTAATATCAAATGTCGCCTTTCTTTTGAGAAATCCTCATCATGTATTTGATAAGGATATTTTTTTTGTTTATATCTGTTTTGTAATTATTGGATTTGGTTTGAATCCAAATAATTGTAATTTGCAAAAAAAAAATAAAAAGTAATAATTGTTATTTTATAATGAGTCATACCTTAATTTAATTTACATATAACTAAATTTGGTTAGATGTTTTTAATTAATTTCAGTTAGATTAAAAAATAGATATTTAGTTAAAAAAGTAATTAAAATTCACCATTACCTATTTTTTATTATTTTTTATTAATTTTTTGATTGATTATTATGAATATAATGTATATTTGAATTGTTAACTATTGAAAACTATAAAACAAAACGTTATGGGATTATTTAACAGTGCACCATCTTTGAAAATTATTTCAGCTACTTTAGGATTAGCTTTATTATGTTGTTTAGCTTATTCGTATAAGAATTATAATGATTTTCAAGAAACGAAAAGAATATTGAATAATGAAAAAACAGCTATAGTTGTTGAATTAAATAAATCTAAGGATTCATTAGAATTAGCTATTTCTGAAAATTCATCATTAAAAACAGATTTGATTGTTGAAAGACAAAAAGTGACTAATCTATTAGATGAGATTAATAATACAAATATTGATGTTGCATCATTAATAAAATATAAAACAGAAGTAAATAGATTGAAAAATGTTGTAGTCTCTCTTACAAAAGAAAAATTTCAATTGAAGAGGAATAATGAACTTCTTAAGGTGCAAAGAGATAGTACAATTCTTGTTTTAAATCAATCTAAAAAATACAATGATACTTTAGTAGCAATGAATGAAGATTTAAATAAAGTTATTAGAAAAGGTTCTAAAATATCTATTATAAATTTAAAAACAGCTACATTAAAACAATTAAAAACTGGTGATTTGGAATCTACTGATAAAGCAAGTAAGGTTAATGTTTTACAGATTACTTTTTTGGTTATAGGTAATAAAATATCTAAACCTTGCGAAAAAGAATATTATGTTCAGATAATTGATGCTAAAAATAATATTGTAGGAGAAAAACGTTCTAAAAAATTCGGTCCTATGATTCTAGATTACAGTTATTCATCTCCAGTAAAATTTAAAAATGAAAGTCTTGAAGTTACTGCCGAGTTAGCATTGGAAAATGTTGAAAAAGGAACTTATTTTGTAAATGTTTATGATAAAGGTGAGTTAGCTTCAAAAACAACATTTGCATTGAGATAAAATATATTTTTGGTTAATTTTGGTTAATTTACCCAAAAAAGTCTTTCGAAATAATTGAAAGACTTTTTTTTTATATCAATTTCCCTTCTATAAAAACACAATCTATTAGATTACTTGTAAAAGAATAAGCCATTTCATAATATGTACTTAATGGTTTTGTAATTATAATATTAGCACTTTTTCCTTTTGTAATACTTCCGTGAGTTTTAGAAATCCCCATAGCATATGCTCCGTTTATTGTTGCAGCATTTATGGCTTCATCTGGCGTCATTTTCATTTTTATACAAGCAGTTGCAACAACAAAATTCATATTTCCTGATGGAGTAGTTCCTGGATTATAATCGGTAGCAAGAGCAAGTGGTAATCCTGCAGCTATCATTTTTCGTGCTGGCGTATAAGGAATACTAATAAAGTAGGAACAACTTGGCAATGCAACAGGCATGGTCTTACTTCCTTTTAAGGCTTCAATATCTTCGTCGGTTACAATTTCGAGATGATTGACAGAAAGGGCTTCGTATTTTACACATGCTTTAATTCCGCCTATGGCTGTAAACTGATTGACATGAATTTTAGGAATCAAACCATATTTTTTTCCTGCTTCCATAATTTTTTCGGTTTCTTGTATTGAAAAATAGCCAGTTTCTAAAAAAGCATCAATATAGTCGGCTAATTTTTCTTCTGCAATTTTAGGTAGCATTTCATTAATAATCAAATCGATATAAGCTGTATGATTTTCTTTATATTCAGCAGGGAATGCGTGTGCACCAAGAAAGGTTGCTTTTATTTTTATAGGATAATTTGTGGCTAATTTTTTGATTACTCGAAGCATTTTCAGCTCACCTTCAACTGTGAGTCCGTAACCTGATTTTATTTCGACAGCGCCAGTTCCTTGTTGCATGATTTCTTCTAAACGAACTTTCGATTGGTTGTAAATATCTTCCTCACTAGTTTCATTCAATTTTTTAGCGGAATTTAAGATTCCGCCACCACGGTTGGCAATTTCCTCATAACTCAAACCATTTATTCTATCTACAAATTCCTGGATTCGATTGCCTGCATAGACAATATGCGTATGACTATCGCACCAAGTTGGTAAAACAGTTTTGCCAGTTGCATCGATAGTTTGGTTAGTTTTAATATCAGGACAATTAGACATTGGACCAAAATCGGCAATAAGATTATCTTCTATTAATAAAAAAGCGTTGTCAATTTTGGGTAAAATCGCCATTTCGTGACCAGAAACTTTATCGATATGATTATCTCGAACTTGAAGTAACTCTTTTATATTGATGATTAATGTCTTCATGAAAAATAATTTTTGTAAAAATAATCTTTGATTTTTAAAAACGGCTATCTTTATATCAAATTATTATAAAGTGCGAAAAATAAAATACAAAAAAGGGAAAAAAGTCGTCCCTACATTTTTTGAATATACAGGTAGTCATAAAAATATTGCCACAGAAATGCAATTGTTTGTATATGACAATGAAAATCTGACAGAATGTGCAGACCATAAATGCAAAGATTTACTTTCTATAATAGATCTTAACAAAGTAAATTGGTTGAATATTCATGGTTTAAATGACATAGCAATCATTAAGCAAGTTGGAGATTTCCTGAAGGTCGATAATTTTATGTTGGGTGATATTTTAAACACTACAAAACGAACCAAACTCGACGAATATCATGATGTTTTATTCTTTAATGTCAAGTCTTTATTGCCAATAGAAAACTCGGATAATATAAATGTAGAACAAATAAGTTTTTTACTTAAAAATGGAATCCTATCTTCTTTCCAAGAAAAAAAGAGCGACTTTTTTACTCATATTAGAGAAAGAATACGAACTCATTCTGGAATTGTAAGAGAGAAAAAAGCAGATTATTTACTGTATTTGCTACTCGATGCCATTATGGAAAATTTCTATATTACTATTGAAAATGAAGAGGATAGCGTGGAGGCATTAATTAATTTATCTAAAACAAATACCAAACCAGAAATTTTAGAACAAATAGAAAAACATCGGGATAATTTTAATTTCCTGAAACGCTCTATTATTCCTTTGCGAGATTCTTTATATTCGATAAAAAGTATGAAAGACGACAATGTTTTTAATGCTATAGAAAAAGAGAATTATAGTTTTTTTGATCGTTTGCATCAAAAGTCTTTAGAACTTTTAGAGCAAATAGAATATGATATGATTTCGCTCGATAGTGCTTCTAATTTCTATTTCTCGGCACAAAATCATAAAATGAATGAAGTTATGAAAACCCTAACAGTTGTTTCGGTTTTCTTTATGCCACTTACATTTATTGTTGGTGTTTACGGAATGAATTTTGACAATATGCCCGAATTGCACTGGAAATATGGTTATTTCTTAATTTTAGCCGCTATGCTTATTTTGCTTTTAGGAATGATTGTTTATTTTAAAAAGAAAAAATGGTACTAAGTTTTTCACGAAATTATTTTATTAGACCAATAATTTGCGGTAAATATTTTAAAAGGTCAAAGCAAAATACAGGAAAAGCATGAATGATGAACAACTAAAATTGTGGAACGAAATTAAAAATTTTGAATTGGACGAACCAGAAATTCCTTTAAGTTTTACGGATAGACTTGCAAGAGAAAATGGTTGGACAATTGAATATTCAATTCGAACAATTTTAGAATACAAGAAATTTATTTTTCTTCTAACAGTTACAAATCATCCACTAACACCTTCTGACCAAGTTGACCAAGTTTGGCATTTGCATTTGCTTTATACCCAATCTTATTGGGAAGATTTTTGTGAGAATACAATCAAAAAAAAAATTCATCACGGACCAACTAAAGGTGGAGAAAGCGAAAAAATGAAATATACAAATTGGTATGAAAAGACTAAAGAATTCTATTTAGAAGTTTTTAAAAGCGAAACTCCAAAAGATATTTGGCCATCTAGTCAAATTAGATTTTCAGAAATTGAGTTTGAAAGAGTAAACCTAAAAAGAAATTGGATTATAAAAAAACCATTTTAAATGAAATATTTATCTGAATTAACTCCTGCAGAAATTTATATTTTAACCAAAGAAAAAGTTACACATAGAGAACTCTTGAAAATTACTTTTATCGATTTATTGTTAAAACAAGTTTTAAAAACATTTGAAATAGAAAGAAAACCTCATAGCAGAGACGAAATAAGGGTTTATAAGTATGTTGGTATTGGTCAGAATTTCAAAAGTTATAATGCTGAAAATCACGAAAATTTTTTTTTGTCAACATTCGAGAATGACAATACAATTGAAATACTTTTTAGAAATTTAGTTAAAATAGGTTATCAAAATTCTAGAACATTATCTAATTTTAAAAATGAATTAATCAAAACATCTGTTTTAAAAAAATGTTTTTCTCAAAATGTTTTTCAAAAATTATTTAATATTAATAGTTATACAGAATATGGAACTGAATTAAAAAGAAAAATTGAAAAAGAAATTGAAAGTTTAAATAAAGAACGTTCAAGTATAAATAACATTGAAAATCAAAAAGCACTTGAACTCATCAAATTAATTGGAGGAAACATATTTATGTTAAATAATATTAACTATGAACTATTAAGCCAAATTGATCAGGATTTAGCCCAGGAAATGAATAAAAAACACACAGATGGTGGAACTGGTTGTTCAGGTTGTGGATTCGATAATTATTCATCAAGTTTTGATAGTGGTTGCAGTAGTGGAGATAGCGGAAGTGGTTGTAGCAGCGGTTGTGGTGGATGCGGAGGCTGTAGCTAGAATAAAAATAAGAGAAAAATTTAAATAGAAAAATCATCAGATGTAATTTTTATAGTTTTTTTATTGAAATTTTTAATTCTATTTTTGTGTTATGGAAACTAATAAATCTAAAGACCCTCTTCACGGAATTACACTTCAAAATATCCTAGAAAAACTAGTTGATTATTATGGATTTGATACTTTAGGAGAACTGATAAATATAAAATGTTTCAACGAAAAGCCATCAATAAAATCGAGTTTAACTTTTTTGAGAAAAACGGATTGGGCAAGAAAAAAAGTTGAAGAATTGTATGTGCAAACTTTACCAAAGTTTTAATAAATTAAATAGCAAATCATTATTCCGCCTCGATAAAGTAAGAATTCTCCACTTTTATTATATTTCTCTGCTGTTTCGTAACGAGTATTAGTGTCTAAATAATATCCTTTATAAAACGCTTGTTGGCTGCCTCCACCAATAAATATATCTAATAGTAATTTTTTTGAAATACTTTTTTTATAACCAACTGTTCCGCCAATAAAATAATTGTACCCTTTTTGATAATAATTAGTATATAAGTAACTCCATTTTTGCAATTTGAAAGTTCCTCCACCAAGATGAGTTCCAATATAAAAACCTTTGTAGTTTTCTTTAAAATGATATCTTATTTCGGGAGTAATAATTACAAATTGAAGTGGAGCATTGTTTGCTGATTTCCAAAAAGAAGCAGCTATATCTACTTGAAAAGTTAATTTTTCAGCAATGGGTGTTTCTATTCCTATGTTCGGAACAAGTACAAGAGCCGCGATTCCATTTACTTTAGCGTAAGTCTGAGCATGAATTAAGCTTGAGAATAATATAAAAAGGAGATAAAATTTATGTAACATTAGCTCTAGAATCTTTTGCTAAAGTAATTAAAATTTATCTCCTTTTTATTGTATGTATTATAAAGTATATTTAGCTCCAATGTAGAAATTTCTACCTGAAGCATTTATTCCAGAAGCAAAATTTCTGTATTGAATATCCAAAATATTTTCAAGTCCTGAAAAAACTGTAAAGTCTTCAAATGGTTTTACAGCTGCCTTAAAGTTATAGGTTTGCCAAGCTGGCATTCCGTTTACGGGAGCATAAACTAAATTATCTTCACCACTAGCAGAATAATCTTCTAAATGTTTTTTGCCATTATAAAGCATATTCAAATCAAAATTTATCCATTTATTTTCGTAGTTAAAACCAGTTTTACCATAAAAGGGAGGAATGTGATCTAGTGGTTTTTCTGTATTTGTTCCATCAGATTCAAGGCGTCCATATGTAAAATTAAAGCTACCGTAAAATTTTAAAGATTTTAAAAAATTAATCTTTAATGCTGTCGAATATCCAAAAATAGATGCTTTACCTAAATTTTGATTGGCTTGTACAATACTTGAAGTGCCATCATACACTATTGTACTTTGATTGTTAAATAAAAAATTAGAAGTTACAATAAAATCATACAATCTTGTGTAAAATACAGTATTGTCTAACTCGAAAATTTTGTCATCGTATAAAGTTATATTGAAATCTCCCGTGATATTTTTTTCAGGTTTTAAATTTTCATTGGGAACAATTAGTACCCCAGCAGTCGATTCAAATACTTTTGCTAAATCATCAATATTTGGAGTTCTAAACCCAGTTCCAACATTGAAACTAACTTTTACATTTTTTGTAGAATTATTTGCAATTCCTGCCGTAGCACTATATGTTGTGTTTTTTTGATTTATTTCTGTAAAGGGTAAACTTAAAAAGCTATTATCTGCAATATCGCTATGCAATTTTGAGTAGCCAACTCTTCCTCCTAAATTATAAGATGTGTTTTCGGTAAGTTTAGAAATATAGGTTGCAAAAACATCTGTTTTTAGAGTAAAATTTTCACCGTTAGGATATCTCGTGTCTATTGGTTTTATTATTCCAGTTATAATATCTACAGCGTTTGCGGTCGAATTTAAATCATCATAAAATGCTTCAATACCATATAATAATTCACCTTTACCAATTTTAGTTTTTAAATCGGCATTTATAGAATAAACATTTACTTTTTCTAGTCTTGATTCTTCACTTGTACTTTTATACTTGCGAGTAATTCTACTTTCTTCAATATTCTGATAATCGACACCAATAGTTAAATCACTATTTAATAATGCTTTTTCTTTATTAAACATATAACCAGCTAAAATTCTTTTTTGCGGACCATAATTCCAAGTTGCAGTTTTCAAATCCCCATTACTACTTATATCTGTTAATCTATCATATCTAGGAATATCTGATGTTGTTGAATATTGCAAATTTAGACTATGTTCGGTTGTAGCATTTGGTTTAAACAAAACTTTTTGCATAGCATTGTATTGTTTGTACCCAGAGAATTTTTGTACTAATGGATTATCATTTTTTACAATAGTATCAACTCCGTTTACAGTTTCAATATAGTTAGATCTTGTTCCAAAAAAATCATTATGACTATTTTTTTTACTTCCCATTCTTAAATCTCCAAAATCATTATAAGAAATTGCAGTTAGCGTAGCCCATTTTCCACCAGAAAATCTAAAATCACCATAACCCGATTGCTCATTATTTGCCGTAGCATATCTAGTATTTAAACTAGCTGAAAATCTTTTTGTATTTTTATCAGAAAGTAAAAAAGGTCTTTTTGTAATTAAATTGATAGCTCCGCCTAAAGCATCGCTTCCATACGGTGTAGATGAGGCTCCAAAAAGGATATCAGTATTTTCTAACATATTTTCATCTACAGAAATTACATTTTGCAAATGACCGCCACGAAAAATTAGATTATTCATTCTAACACCATCTACTAGAAGTAATATTCTGTTAGATTCTAATCCTCTAATCACAGGACTTCCACCACCTTGTTGGGATTTTTGAACAAAGAGTTTTCCGGAATTTGATAATACTTCTGCTGTGGTTTGATAATTTCCTAATTCAATTTCTTTCTGAGAAATTGTCTGAATTTGTTGCGAACTATTTCTTTTAGATTTTATGTATCGTTGTGATTCTAGCTTTACTTCTTCGAGTTGATTTGATTTTAATGAATCAGTGACTTCTTGAGAAAAAGCAACGGTAGTAATACATAAAAAAAATAGTCGTAAAAAACAGTTCATATAATGGAATTTGATGATTACTTATCAAAAATCATTCCAAAACGCTTTGTTTTATTGAGTTTTTAGCAAAGAATAGATAACAGTGTCTAGAAATTTACCGTCATAATATTCATTTTCAATTAGATGTGCTTCTTTTATGAAGTTATTTTTTTCTAAAACCCTTGCTGATGCAGTATTCTTAGGGTCTATAATAGCTTCTAGGGAATGCATATTCATCTCATTAAAACCATAATCGATCATAAGTTGTATTGCTTCAGTTATAATTCCTTTTCCATGGTATTCTGGTAATAACATATAACCAATCTCGGATCTAAAATGTTCCCAACGAATCCTATAATGACCAATAATTCCAATCATTTTTGGGTCGCTTTTTAAGGTAATTGCCCAGTTTATTCCTTCGTTTGTTTCTATCTTATCTTGAATCATTTTTATATGTTCCATCGCTTGCTCCATTTTTGTAACTAATGGTCTAGGAATATATTTCATGGTTTCTGGATTACTTCTTAGAGCAAAAATTTCGTTTATATCTTTGGTTGTTATTTGTCTTAATAACAATCTTTCGGATTCTAAATTTTTAAACGGAAGAAATGAAAATGTACTCATAATATTATAAAATTTCGATAGAAAAAGAAGTGTTAAAGGTATTATTTATATCTAATATTTGAATTCCTTTTTTGTCAAATAAATTACCATTTGAGGTTGCTTCATCAGCATAACCAAACCAAGGTTCTATACATAAAAAAGGAGCATTTTTCTTTGTCCAAATTCCGAGGCTTGGGAAACTTCCAAAATTAATTTTTAAATATGGAAGATTATTTTTTAAAATTTGTACATATTTTGATTTAAACTCTATAAAGACCAAAGCATCTTTTTCGAATAATGAGTAGGTGAGAGGCAATGTTTTATTTTTTAAATTAATGCTTCTTGTTTTTCCTGAAAATTGTTCGTTTTCTAGTTCGTGAGTTATTAATTTCTCATCATTTTCAAACTGCAAAGAATAATTTTTAAAATCGGAATCAATATTAAATGCTGGATGAGCTCCAATAGAAAAAGGCATTTTTTGAGTTGAATTATTTTTAACCAAATAAGAAATAGCAAGACTGTTTTCGACTAATGTGTAACAAATTTGCAATTCGAATTGAAAAGGATAGTGAACTAAAGTTTGTTGATTTTCTTTTAATGAAAATGTCACTGAAGATTCAGTTTGATTGCTAATGTCAAAATCATAATTTCTTGCAAAACCATGTCTTGGCATGAAATACTCAGTTTTATTTATGGTGTACGAATCATTTTTTAATTTTCCTACAATGGGAAACAGAACAGGTGACGTTTTGTTCCAAAATTCTTCATTTATTGTCCAAATATAGTTTTTATTGTTTTTTGTTAAACTGATTAATTCTGCACCAAAACTATTTATTTTGGCTAATGTGTTTTGATTTTTAATGATAATTTCCATCACTATATTTTCGAGGATTATTAATTTACTGCAAGATATTATTTAAAATGAATAATTATTTTATATTTATAATCTATCGGGTTAAAAAATATTTTACTATTTTTATAATACCTCATTTTATCATTAACTAATAATAAGTACATTATGGATGCAAATTTTCAAGTTATAGAAAAAGAATCAATAGACAATCTTCACTTTCCATCTACAGATGTTCTTGAAAGTAAAGAAGAAATTAATCAAAGAAGTTCCGATTTAGACAGAGCACTTTCGTTAGGAAATTTAGAACATTCTAAAATTAAAATATATTTTGAAGATGATCAATCTAAAAAGGTTGTAGAAACCACTATTTGGGGAGTTACTGATAAAAGAGTAATACTAAAACAAGGAGTTGTAATTCCAATAAACAGGATTTATAAATCTATTTAAGGTCAATAAAAATCTTAAATAAACCTGACACCAATTTAATTTGGTGTTTTTTTTAACTTTTTATGTAACAAAAAGCCGAAAAGTTATTCTAATTTTAACAATCAAAAAAAAAAGAATATGAAATCAAACATGCTTAAAGGATTATTTATTTCCGCATTAGTTGTAGGAAGTAATATAATTTCTGCACAACAAACATCAAACTATAATTATCACGATGCATTTGCACCTGGTTTTTATTCAAAAAATGCTACTGAAACTCGTTCGGCAAGCGGACAACCTGGAGCAAAATATTGGCAAAACAGAGCCGATTATTCATTAACAGCATCATTAGACGATGTTAAAAATGAAATTTCGGGATCAGCATTAGTAACTTATACTAATAATAGTCCAGATAAATTAGGATTTTTGTGGATGCAATTGGACCAAAATCTTTTCAAAAAAGACTCCCGAGGAAATGCTATTATTCCGCTTAAAGGAAGTAGAAACGGTGCAAAAGGAGAAGAATTTGACGGAGGTTATAGAGTAAAATCTGTTAAAGTTATTTCGACATTAAACGGAAAATCTTCTGAAACGAATGCTAAATTTACAGTTATTGATACCAGAATGCAAGTAGATTTGCCACAAGAGCTAAAAGCAAATGGCGCAAGTGTTAAACTTAAAATTGATTATTCGTTTGTTTCTCCTTTTTATGGTTCTGACAGAATGGGAGTATTAGAAACAAAAAACGGAAAAATATATACTGTTGCACAATGGTATCCAAGAATGTGTGTGTATGATGATGTAAAAGGTTGGAATACATTACCTTACTTAGGTGCTGGAGAATTTTATTTAGAATACGGAGATTTGGATGTAGCTATTACTGCTCCAGCAAATCATATTGTTGTTTGTTCTGGAGAATTATTAAATCCTACAGAAGTTTATACACCAGTACAGCAAAAAAGATGGAGTGAAGCAAAATTGAGTGATAAAACGGTAATGATTCGTTCTGCAGATGAAGTTACAAATGCAAATTCTCGCCCTGCCGGAAAACAAACATTAACTTGGAAATTTAAAATTAAAAATGCACGTGATATGTCTTGGGCTTCTTCAGCTTCATTTGTTATTGATGCCGCTAAAATTAACTTACCAAGCGGGAAAAAATCATTAGCAGTTTCTGCTTACCCGGTAGAAAGTAAAGGAAATGATGCATGGGGACGATCTACAGAATATACAAAAACATCAATAGAAAATTATTCTAAAAGATGGTATGAATACCCTTATCCAGCTGCAACAAATGTTGCTGGTAACGAAGGCGGAATGGAATATCCAGGTATTGTTTTTTGTAGCTGGGAATCTAAAGGATTCGATTTATGGGGAGTTACAGATCACGAATTTGGACACATTTGGTTTCCTATGATTGTAGGTTCTAACGAGCGTTTATTTGCTTGGATGGATGAAGGTTTTAATACATTTATCAATTCATTAAGCGCTGATGATTTTAACAAAGGAGAATACAAACAACCTGCAATGAATATGCATCAAGCTTCAGGATTCTTAACAAACCCTGAAATGGAACCTGTTTATACTGCTCCAGATGGATTAAAAGAAGCAAATTTAGGAATTTTAGCTTACACAAAACCTGGTGCAGGTTTAACTATGTTGCGTGAACAAATTTTAGGAAAAGAAAGATTTGATAAAGCTTTTAGAACTTATGTTGAGCGTTGGGCTTTTAAACATCCAACTCCAGATGATTTTTTTAGAACTATAGAGAATGTTTCGGGTGAAGATTTGAACTGGTTTTGGAGAAGTTGGTTTATCAATAATTGGCGTTTAGATCAGGCTATTACTAAAGTAAAATATGTAAAAAATGATGCTAAACAAGGAGCTGTAATTACTGTTGACAATTTAGAAAAAATGCCAATGCCTGTTATTGTTGAAGTTAAAACTAAAAGTGGTGCAACTTCAAGAATGACTTTGCCAGTAGAAATTTGGGAACGCAACAAATCATGGTCATTCAAATACAATTCTACTGAAGAATTAGAAAGTATCACTATAGATCCAGATCACGTTTTTCCTGATATGAATTCTGCAAATAATGTTTGGACAGATGCTAAAAATGGAGTTGAAAAGGGAATGAATCTTGATTCTTATTTAGGAAATTTCTCAAGTACTCAAATTCCTATTAAGATTAATTTTACTCAAGAAGATGATAGTTTAGTTATTAATGCAACTGGGCAACAATCAGTTCCATTAGAAAATCTTGGAAATGGTAAATTTACTTTTGATCAAGCTGGATTAACAGTTCAATTTAATGAACAAAAATCAGGTTTCAAATTAAGTTTTGGTGCACAAAGTTTTGAGTTTACTAAGGATAAATAAGTTTTAATTTACTTAGTCAAAAATCACTTTCAGATTGTAGGGATACAAATTGAAAGTGATTTTTATTTAATTGTAATATTTATAGTATAATTATAGTAATAATAAACACTTAATCGTTTTTAATATGTATTTTAACGATTATTAAAATATTTTTTTTTACATTTATAATAAGTTATTAATCTAATTACTCATTTTAATCTTACTTATTATGTCTAGAATGATTTACGATTACACGAAAGATGTTTTGGAAAAAGTTAGTTTTGATGCTAAACTTTTTATGAAAGAGCTAAAAAAGGCAGTAAAGAATTTACTTCCTTATGAGATAGAACATCTGAAGAAATGGTTGCTATATTTCACAGAAAAGAAACCAGAATTAAAACAATGTGTATATATTGTTATTAAAGAATAATCTATTTAAAAATTCAGAAGAAATAAAAAAGGAAGTGGAAATTTCCTTTTTTATTTCTTCTGAATTGGACTTATAATTTCTACATTTTGAAATGCAATTGCGCCACGCAAAACACCTGAAATAACAGTTCTTAAAGCATCAATAATATGAATTTTAAGTTCGTTTTTCGGAAAAATTAAACTTATTTCCCGAGCTGGTTTTGGTTCTACAAAATGTTTTAATTTTAATTTGTCTTTTTCTTTCAGGTCTAGAGTATGCAAATAGGGTAGAAGCGTTATTCCCAATCCTTCATCAGCTAATTTGATTAGCGTCTCGAAGCTTCCACTTTCAATTCTAAATTTAGTATCATCAACTGGAGTTGTATTTTTGCAAAGATTCAAAATTCCGTCTCTAAAACAATGTCCATCTTGTAAAAGTAAAATTTCATCTACATTCAAATCGCTAATTTCAAGTTCGTTTTTAGAAAATTTTGCATGATGTTCAGGAATGTAAATCATAAATGGTTCATAATACAATACTATTTCCTTTATTTTTTCTTCTTGTAAAGGGGTCGCAGCAATGGCGGCATCTAGTTGACCATTGTTGAGTTTTTTTATAATTTCAGCTGTGTTTAATTCTTCAATTATCAGTTTGACTTTTGGATATTTTTTGATAAAATTATTCAAAAACATTGGTAATAATGTTGGCATAATTGTGGGAATAATTCCCAATCTAAATTCGCCACCTATAAAACCTTTTTGCAAATCGACTATATCACGCATTCTATCTGCTTCATTGACAATATTTTTTGCTTGAGCTACAATTTTTTGTCCAATATCAGTGAGCTGAATTGGTTTTTTGCTCCTGTCAAAAATTAATATGGAAAGTTCTTCTTCTACTTTTTGTATTTGCATACTTAATGTAGGTTGCGTTACAAAGCATTTTTCAGCAGCTAATGTAAAATTTTTGTGTTCAGCGACTGCCAAAACATATTGAAGTTGCGTAATTGTCATTATATAGTTATTTGTGATGCAAATATAAAAACTATAATTATAACTAATAGTTAATCTTCACTCAAATTTTCATTAAATGCTGATGGTAATAATTGCGGAATAAACTTAATTAAAATAGGTAGTAACAAACTTCCTCCAGGAATTATAAAAATAGTTAAGGAAGGAATTGTTTTACAAATATCAAGTAATTGATTTCTAACTTTCTTTTTTTCTTCTGGACTCAAATCTCTTTTTGTAGATTGTGACAAAAGCTTCATTAACTCTTTACTTTGGGTTATTTCTAGTAGAAGTCTATTTTTATTTCTAGAGATTAATGTGTGAACATTCTGTGTCGTTTGGTCATAAAAATGTTTTACAGGATTTGAAAAATTAAAATAAGGAATTTTGTCTTTATTTGAGATTAAAAACATATTCATATCTGTAATGCTTTTTTCGACAAAATATTTTGAAATAGTGAGTTTTTCTGCTAATTGGTATAAGAATAGTTCTTCCGATTTTTCCATTTTTGCATCATTCCACATTGCCATTCCAGCCATATCAATTAGATAATATTTTTCGTAATCGTCTTCAAAATAGGATAAATCTAAATTTTCTAGAGAGAGAATTTCGAACTTATTAAACTTGGTATAACGAACTGAGGATTCGAATAATTTTTGAAGTAAATCATCATATTTCGTCTTAGTCTCTTTTGTTTTTAGTGCTAATGAGACAATGTTTACAATAATTTCTTCTGTTTTTTTGAGATATTTGTCAGGAATAGTCCCTTTTGTTAAATATTTTTTGAAAGCCAAGACGTCTATAAACAATAAAGCATTGGTTAAAATGTGAGAAAAATTTTTGCTTATAATATTATCATTTGTTTGAACTCTAGAGCTTAAAAATTTTTCAAGCTTACTTGAAGAAGAATCATGAGGCAAAATAATATCTAGCAAATTAGATTCTTTTGGATGTAATTCTTCATAAAATGTGTTACATTTTTTGATAAAATCTTCTTGATTTCTATTGTTTTTATCCAATTGATACGTTCCAAAAAGAGTGTTTAACAATGCGATTTTTGTTAATTCACCAATTTTTAAACCTTTCGTATGGATTGTTTTTGTAGTTACAAAATGCGTAGTGTATCCAACTAGAAATCCAGTATTTCTAGTGTTTTCATAAAATAGCTTAGCATTATCAACCATAGATTGTTGACTGTTATTTTGCTCGAAAAAAAACTTTTCAACCCAACCTGGTGCCGAAGGATTTATCATAATTACATTTTGTTTTGCAAAGCTAAGTTTTTTTGTAAATGTAAAGATATATTAAAATTAAGTTTTGAATAAATATTATGGTCTAGCTTTTATATTTTGCTCACAAAGTTTTATAATTTCTACAATTCTAGAATTTCTAGTTTCTTCTCTTTTGGCATGATTTAACCAATATAGATAGCTTTTTCGATAGGAAGGACTAAAATTAGAATAGTTTTCAAATGCAATTTTATTACAATTGAAAGCAACTTGTAAATCATCAGGTATTTCTTGATTTTCAACTGCATCGAGCGAAGTCCAAGATCCATTTTGTTTAGCAATTTCAATTTTTGCTAATCCACTTTCGTGCATTAAGTTTTGTGAAATTAATTTTTCGATATAGGTTTTATTGAGTTTACTCCAAACACTTTTGTCTTTTCTTGGTGTAAAAGTTTGTTTTCGTCGCTCATCATCTAATTTTCGAACAGTTGAATCTATCCAACCGTAACAAATAGCAACTTGAACAGCTTCTTCCCAACGCATACTTTCGTATTTACTATCAACTTTATAAAAAATTAATTCAATTCCAGTCGAAGAATGGTGGTTTTCATGTAACCATTTTCTCCATTCTTGAGAATTTTTGAAGTATTGAATTTCTTTTTCTTTCAATGCAAAATGTAATACATTATTTAATAATTGCAGAACAAGCCACTCTTGCACCAGCATTTCCCGCAGGTTGTGATGTGAAATCGTCTATTCCTTTATGAACAATCAATCCTTTTCCAAGTATATTTTTGGTATCGTCTTCGCAACCAATGCACCATTCGGGAGTAGAGAATTTTACAGTAACATTTCCTTTTGCATCGGCAGTAAAATTACCAATATCTCCTTTGTGATGTTCTGCAGAGCCCCATTTTCCATGTTTTTTGAATGTAGGATTCCAATGTCCTCCAGCCGAACTTCCATCGGCAGCCGAACAATCAGATTTCTCGTGAATGTGAATGGCATGCTCTCCTGGTGTAAGTCCGCTTAAGTTAGCAACCATTGTTACTGTTCCGTTTTTCTCGATAAAATTTGCAGTTCCAGAAACGGTGCTTTCACTTTTTGAAGAAAAAGTAATTTTTATTTCATTTCTATTTCCTGTAGAAGTTTTACAAGCAATTATGATTAAAAAAAACGAACACGATAATAAGAGTAACTTTTTCATAGGATTTTTATTTATGTTATAAAATTACGGCTAAATTCTAAATAAATAGCATTTGCGTTAGGGATTAGAGTGAAAATCCTTTTGTTTTTTTCTTTAAAAAACAAAAGATTGTAACGGAAAGCCCGACCCTTGTGGTAACGTCCAAAATAAAAAGCCACAATAACAAAATAGTTAGTGTGACTTTTTTAAACCAATTAAATGAATTTATTTAGAAGCAGTATTCGTTTTCTGCAACTAATTTAGTTGTGATTGTTTCTCTCAAACCAACAACATTTGGCATATTTGTATATTTTGTGAAACGACGTAATCCCATTAACATCATGCGTTGTTCGTCACCTTCAGCAAAAGAAATCACACTTTCTTTACCTTTTTGAGTTACAATATCGACTGCTTGATATAAGTATAGTTTTGCCATTGCAATTTGTTCTTTTACCTTGTCTTCACCTTCTTTTTTAGCTAATTTTTCAGTTCTAAGAATAGTACTTTCAGACATGTAGATTTCGATAAGAATATCAGAAGCAGCCATTAATAATTGTTGGTGTGCATCTAAATCTGGTCCGTATTTTTGAACAGCTCCACCAGCAACCATAAGGAATGCTTTTTTCAATTTGCCAATCATTTCTTTTTCTTCAGCAAATAATTCAGAATAATCAGGAGTTTCAAATGAAGGAATTCCCATTAATTCTTCTTGTACTTTTGATGCTGGTCCTAATAAATCAATATGACCTTTCATGGCTTTTTTGATTAACATTCCAACAGAAAGCATTCTGTTTATTTCGTTTGTTCCTTCATAAATACGAGCAATACGAGCATCTCTCCAAGCACTTTCCATAGGCGTGTCTTCAGAGAATCCCATTCCACCAAAAATTTGAATTCCTTCATCAGCACATGATTGTACATCTTCTGAAACTGCTACTTTTAGGATAGAACATTCTATTGCAAATTCTTCAACACCTTTTAGTTCTGCTTCTTGATGTGTTGCTCCTTCAGCTTCACGAGCAACGATTCTGTCTTCGATGCCTTTTGCAGCACGATAAGAAGCACTTTCTCCAGCGTAACAATTGGTTGCCATTTCAGCTAATTTAGAACGAATAGCTCCAAAACTAGAAATTGGTGTATTAAATTGAATTCTTTCGTTAGCATATTTTACAGAACCAGAAATAACTCTACGTTGTGCATCTAAACAAGCAGCTGCTAGTTTGATACGTCCAACATTTAAAGCATTCATGGCTATTTTGAATCCATTTTCTCTTTCAGATAACATATTTTCTACAGGAACTTTCGTTTCATTGAAGAAAACTTGACGAGTAGAAGAGGCACGAATACCTAATTTGTGTTCTTCTTCGTTCATTGTAATTCCGTTTGCTGGATCATTTTCTACAATAAAACCTGTAATATTTTTATCAGTACCAATTCTTGCGAAAACTATAAATACCGAACAAAATCCTGCATTAGAAATCCACATTTTTTGTCCAGTGATAGAATAGTATTTTCCATCTTCAGACAAAACTGCTTTCGTTTTTCCAGAATTAGCATCAGATCCTGCTCCTGGTTCTGTTAAGCAATACGCACCAAACCATTCGCCAGATGCTAATTTTGGTACATATTTTTTCTTTTGTTCGTCACTTCCGTAAAGCGTTATTGGCATGGTTCCAATTCCTGTGTGTGCTCCAAAAGCAGTAGAAAATGAACCAGTTGCACCCGAAATATAATCGCAAACTAACATTGTAGATACAAATCCCATTCCCAATCCACCATATTCTTCTGGAACAGCAACTCCTAAAAGACCTAATTCACCAGCTTTACGCATGCTTTCTTCGGTAAATGCATAATCTTTTTTCTCAAAACGATCTTTATTTGCCCACAATTGTTTTTCTGAAAATTCTTTAACCATATCACGCATCATGATTTGCTCTTCTGAGAAATCTTCTGGTGTAAATACGTTTTCACATTTTGTTTCTTTTACTAAAAACTGTCCGCCTCTTGTTATGTCTTCCATTATTTTTATTTTAAATGATGAATTTTAAATTTTAAATTATTTTGTTATGCTTACGCTTGATGTTTTAATTATTTTGGTAATTATATTTATTATATGTTCTACCTCAATTAAATAATCAGACATTGAAATTGCTGTTAAATTCGACTTATCTAATAATCTCAACCAATATTTTGTTTCTCTAGCTTCTTTGGATGCAATTGACATTTTATGTATAAAATCTTTTCTTGATTGTGCTGCAATTGCTTCTTCAATATTTGCTCCAATACTTGTTGCTGATCTTAAGATTTGTTTAGAAATTATGAATTCATTTTCTTTTTTTAATAGAACAAAAAGATTTACTACTGATAAAGCAAAATCAAAACTCTTTATTGCAATAATATTATCTTTCATCTCCATTTAAAATTTAAAATTCATAATTTAAAATAATTAAAGAAGTTCGTAAATACCTGCAGTTCCTTGACCAGTTCCTACACACATAGAAACGATTCCGTACTTGCTTTTTCTTAATCTCATTTCTTCAAAAAGTTGAACCGATAGTTTGGCTCCAGTACAACCTAGTGGATGTCCTAATGCTATGGCTCCACCATTTACATTGATGATATCAGGATTTAAACCTAGTTCACGTGTAACAGCTAATGCTTGAGACGCAAATGCTTCGTTCAATTCGATTAAATCGATATCATTTAAAGTTAATCCCGCTTGTTTCAATGCTTTTGGAATGGCTTTTACTGGACCAATTCCCATAATTCTTGGTTCTACTCCAGCAGATGCGAAGTTTACTAATCTAGCGATTGGTTCCAAGTTTAACTCTTTCACCATTTCTTCGCTCATAACCAATACAAATGCAGCTCCATCACTCATTTGTGATGAATTTCCAGCGGTTACAGAACCATCGGCAGCAAAAACTGGACGTAAACCTGCTAAACCTTCAAGGGAAGTTCCAAATCTTGGACCTTCATCTTTATTTACAACATAAGATTTAGTTTCTTTTTTACCATTTTCATTGATGAATGTTTGATCAACCGTAATTGGTACAATTTGTTTGTCAAATTTTCCTTCGGCTTGTGCTTTCAATGCTTTGTTATGAGAATTAAATGCAAATTCATCTTGGTCTGCACGAGAAATGTTGAATTGTTTTGCCACTGCTTCCGATGTTAAACCCATTCCCCAGTAATAATCTTCGTGTCCAGCTGCAGCCATTTTATAATCTGGAGTTGGTTTGTAACCTCCCATTGGAATATAACTCATACTTTCGGCTCCACCAGCAATGATACAATGTGCCATTCCAGATTGAATTTTTGCAGTCGCCATTCCGATAGTTTCTAATCCAGAAGCGCAATATCTATTGACAGTTACACCTGGGACATCATCTACTTTTAATCCCATTAATGAAATTAAACGTCCCACATTTAGTCCTTGTTCAGCTTCTGGCATTGCGTTTCCAACCATCACGTCGTCAATACGAGTTTTGTCGAAATTTGGCAATTCAGCCATCATAAATTCGATGGTTTCTGCTGCCAATTCATCAGGTCTTTTAAATCTAAAAACTCCTTTTGGTGCTTTACCAACTGCAGTTCTATATGCTTTTACTATATATGCTGTTTTCATCTTTTAGTTTCTTAGCGGTTTCCCTTTTGTTAACATAAACTGTATTCTTTCTAACGTTTTTCTTTCGGTACAAAGTGACAAGAAAGCTTCACGTTCGATATCTAATAAATATTGTTCAGATACTAATGTCGCTTCAGACAAATCACCACCAGCCATAACATAAGCTAGTTTATTTGCGATTTTAAGATCATGTTCCGAGATGTATTTTCCAGCCACCATTTGATTGGTTCCAACTAAGAACATTCCTAATGCTTGTTTACCCAAAACTTTCACATCAGTTCTGCGAATTGGTTGAGTATAACCCGCTTCGGCCATTAATAAAGCATGTTTTTTAGCTTCGGCGATTTGACGGTCTTTGTTTACAACTACAATATCTTTACCGTGCTGTAAAAGCCCAGTATCAAAAGCTTCGTAAGCAGATGTAGATACTTTTGCCATTGCGATAGTCATAAAATATTCTTGAAGAACATTTAATTCCACATCGTTTTTACGGAATAAATCTGATGCACGCAATGCCAATTCTTTCGAACCTCCACCGCCAGGAATAACCCCAACACCAAATTCAACTAATCCCATATAGGTTTCTGCAGCGGCAACCACTTTATCAGCATGCAAGCTCATCTCGCAACCACCACCAAATGTCATTCCGTGCGGAGCAACAACAACTGGGATTCCAGAATAACGCACACGCATCATGGTGTCTTGGAACATTTTGATGGCCATATTCAACTCATCGTATTCTTGTTCCACCGCCATCATAAATATCATTCCGATATTGGCACCAACAGAGAAATTCGCTGCTTGGTTTCCGATAACCAAACCTTGGTATTCTTTTTCAGATAAATCAATTGCTTTATTGATAGCTGACAAAACATCACCACCAATGGTATTCATTTTAGATTGGAATTCTAAGTTCAAGATTCCGTCTCCTAGATCTTGGATGATAGCACCACTATTGCTCCAAACTTTTTTGCTTTCGCGAATGTTGTTCAAGATGATAAAACTGTCTTGACCAGGAACTTTAGTCTGAGATTTTGTTGGAATATTGTAGAAATAAGTAGCTCCTTCTTTTACAGAATAAAAACTTTTATTTCCAGAGGCAATCATTTCAGTAACCCAAGCTGCTGGCTCTTGACCTTCGGCTTTCATAATTTCGATTCCTTTTTCAACACCGATGGCATCCCAAATTTCGAATGGACCATTTTCCCATCCAAAACCAGCTTTCATGGCATCGTCTATTTTGTATAATTCATCAGAGATTTCAGGGATTCTGTTCGAAACATAAGCAAACATTCCAGAGAAAGATTTTCTGTAAAATTCGCCTGCTTTGTCTTTTCCTTTTACTAAAACTTTAAAACGATCGATTGGTTTATCAATTGTTTTGGTTAATTCTAAAGTAGTAAAAGAAGATCTTTTTGCAGGACGATATTCTAAAGTATCCAAATCTAATGAAAGAATGTCTTTTCCTTCTTTTTTGTAAAAACCTTGATTGGTTTTGCTTCCCAGCCAATTGTTTTCCATCATTTTATTGACGAAATCTGGTAACTTGAACAATTCGTGTTGTTCGTCATTTGGACAGTTTTCGTAGATCCCGTTGGCAACATGTACCAAAGTATCCAATCCAACTACATCCACAGTTCTGAAAGTAGCCGATTTTGGTCGACCAATAACCGGACCAGTCAATTTATCTACTTCTTCAATAGTCAATCCCAATTCTTTTACCAAGTGAAATAAACTTTGGATTCCGTAAATACCAATACGGTTTCCGATAAATGCCGGAGTATCTTTGGCAACAACCGAAGTTTTACCCAAGAATTTTTCTCCGTATATCGTTAAGAAATCCAATACTTCTGTTGAAGTTTGTGGACCAGGAATAATTTCGAATAGTTTTAAGTAACGAGCCGGGTTAAAAAAGTGAGTACCGCAGAAGTGTTTTTGGAAATCTTCGCTACGTCCTTCGCTCATAAAGTGAATCGGAATACCAGAAGTGTTGGATGTTACCAAAGTTCCTGGTTTTCTGAATTTTTCAATTTGTTCGAAAACCAATTTTTTGATATCCAAACGCTCCACAACCACTTCGATGATCCAATCTACATTGGCAATCTTGGCCATATCATCTGTAGTGTTTCCAGTTGTGATTCGGCTGGCGAATTTCGTATTATATATAGGAGAAGGTTTGGATTTGAGTGCGTTGGCTAGACTGTCATTTACCAAACGGTTACGAACAATTTTGCTTTCGAGTGTTAATCCTTTTTTTGCTTCAATATCAGTAAGTTCTCTTGGAACGATATCCAAAAGTAAAACTTCGACACCAATATTGGCAAAATGACAAGCAATTCCTGAACCCATAATTCCGGATCCAACTACTGCAATTTTTTTAATTGTGCGTTTCATTATAAATTTTTTCTGGTTGATTGAATATGTTTTTATCTTGAATTAATTCGTTTATTATTTCTGAAACTTCCATAAAATTTTGAAGTTTTTCAGGGGAAACATTATTTTTAATTGTCTCATTAAATTTGAGTACTGTTTCTTTAGATTGAGCTCGTTTTTCTTTTCCAAATTGTGTTAAATAGACAAGTACACCTCTACCATCGTTCGGGTTAGGTTTTCGGATTATTAATCCTTTTTCTTCGAGTGTTTTTAAGGTTCGAGTAAGGGAAGTAGCTTCCATACCCATTCTTGATGCAATTTTGGTTGACGGCGTTCCTTCTTCTTTATCTATGCTTAACAAGGCAAAACCAATGGCCATAGAACCATCGTATTTTGAGGCTTCTTCGTTATACATTCTTGACACAGCTTGCCAAGTTTCTCGAAGTGCATAGTCTATTGTTTTTTCTTTCATAAAATACTAAATGAAAAACAAATATAGTAAAAAAATACTATGCACGCATAATAAATTTATTTTTTTTAAGAATTATTTGTAACCTTAATAAAAGTGTAGTACTTATAGGATGTTTAAAATTTTTTTTAGAATATAGGGCAATTATTTTTTGAAATTTGCACTATCAACATCTCTTAAAAATTGAATTAAACCTGAAAAATAAGTTTTCTGATCGTCGTATTGAGATAAATGACTTCCGTTTGGGCAAAATAAGAATCGCCCGTTTTGTACTTCTTTAGAAATCCATTCCATATGTTTAGGATCCATAGTGTCGTATTTTGAACCAATTACTAATGAAGGAACTGTGATGGTGTGCAATTTGTTTTTTATATCCCAATTTTTTAGTGTTGCATCTCCTGTGATTCCAAATTCGCTCGGCCCTTGCATATAAACATATACATTATTATTGATGTGTTTGAAACAACGGTTTACTGCTTCTGGCCATTCTTCTAAAGGTTTTCTAAGAATATGCTCTGTGTAATAGTATTTAAATAGTAAATCTGCGTATTTTGGATTTTTGTAGTCTTTGTTTTTTTCGAATTCTTTGATTTGTTTGAAAACATCTGGGGGAAGTTTTGGACCAAGAACTTCTTCAGCATATTTGTTATATTCTGGAGCACTTGCCATCATATTTGATATAATGAGTCCTTTTAAATTTTTTTGATATTTTAGTGCATATTCCATAGCTAGAATTCCGCCCCAAGATTGACCCATTAGATAAAAATTATCTTTGTTTAAATCTAATGCAATTCTGACTTGTTCTACTTCTTCTACGAACCGTTCGTTTGTCCAGAGTTTATTGTTATTAGGTTGATCGCTGTAGTAAGATCCTAATTGATCGTAATATATATATTCGATGCTTTCATTTGGAAAATAGCCATCGAAACATTCGTATAATTCATGGGTGACACCTGGTCCACCATGAAGTAATAGTACTTTTATGGTTGGATTATTTCCTACACGTTTTGTCCAGACTTTAAAATTACCAACAGGAGTAGTTATTGGAATCATTTTTATTCCTCCTGTAAACTGATCGTCACGTTTTGAGAAATTGAGATAATTTGCTTTTACCGAATCTTCTGGATTGTTTTTACAATTGTTAAACAAAAAGATAAATAATACGGATACTATGATTGTTTTTGTCTTCATAATTAATTTGAATTTATTCTTGTTAATATATTAAAAAATAGAATTCATGAATTTTAAATATACAACTAATTTAAGTTTAATAGTTGTATTAGAAAAACTCATTTTTAATCTGAATCATCTATGTGCTTTTTTAGCAACAAGTAACTTATATATTATTAAACCATTTTTGAAAATAATTTCCTAAAAGCGGAATGGGTTTCATTTCTCCTTTTGCCGCTGTTAGCATGCCGTACATGCTTAAAACAGATACAAATATCCACATCGAAATTAAGATCATATCGTTTTTAAAATTTGAAATAATCAATCCCAAACCAATAAAAAGTATAGTAATCCCCAATCCTTGTCTGATATGAAAGGAAGCAAAATTATTTTTATTTTCCGAATTTATCGATAAGGCAATTAGTGGACCAATTAAAATAATATAACTTAATATTGCTGCTGTTTTTCCGTCTTTTTTCTCTTCCATTTTTATGCTAAAACTAATTTTTCTTGATTATATATTCCATATACTTTTCCTTTTGATTTTGTGCCAAGAAAAGCTGAATTCTTCGATTTTGATAGTATATTTTCTTCTATAAACACAGATTCACCTTCAGGATTAAATAAGGTAATATTGGCTTTTTGTCCTTCAATAACTGAAGTTGTTTCTTGACCAAATATTATTCTACCAGCACTTAATTTTTCAATGATAATTTCAGTTGGCAATATGGTTTGCAAAGCACCAAAAGCACTTTCTAAACCAATAGTTCCATACTTTGCTTTATCAAATTCCATTTTTTTATTTTCAATATCAATAGGATTGTGGTCTGATGTGATACAATCAATTGTATTGTCAAGAATTCCTGCAATTAATGCTTTTTTATCTTCTTCAGTTCGAAGTGGTGGCAAAACTTTAAATCGTGTATCAAAACCTTCGATTTCTTTATCGGTTAAAATCAAATTATGAACTGCAACGCTGCAAGTTACTTGTAATCCTTTGGCTTTAGCTTCTTTAATTAAAACAACAGATTTTGCACTCGAAATAGTTGGAATATGCAATTTTCCACCTGTATATTCTAAAATAAAAAGATTTCTGGCAATGATTAATTCTTCAGCAAGCGACGGAATTCCTTTGAGTCCTAACATTGTCGAAACGATACCTTCATGAACCATTCCTTTGCCTTTTATTGTATTGTCTTGCGAAAAAGCGATAACTAATCCGTCGAAATCTTGAGTATATTGTAAGCTTATTTTAAGCAAATTGGCATTGTCTAAACTTTTGTTATAATCACCAAAAGCTACTGCTCCTGCATTTTTCATATCAAAGAGTTCAGCTAAATCATTTCCTTCACTTTTTTGTGTTAACGCACCAATCGGGAAAAGTTCGGTAGCAAAACCGTTTGCTTTTTGTTTCACAAAATTTATCTGTGATTGATTGTCTAAAATAGGGAAGGAGTTGGGTTGCAAAGCAATAGCTGTAAATCCTGATTTTGCAGCTATTTGTAATCCGTTTGCAATGGTTTCTCTATCTTCAAAACCTGGTTCGCCAAGAGAAACACTCGTATCGAACCAACCTTGAGAAACGTGTAAATTATCGAGTTTTATTTCTTCAAAACCTTCGTTATTTTCAATATTTGAAGCTATTTTTTCGACAATTCCGTTACTAATTTTTATATCCACAACTTGATTGTGTAATGGATTCTTAGTATCGATAATTCGTGCTGCTTTGAGTATCAAATTCATTTTACAAATTTTTGTATAAATAGTTCAAGGAGTAAAAATAATAGTACAAAAATAAGAAACCATTTCCAAACGTGGCTATCGGTTCTGTTTATTTGAATGCTATCAAAAAAGGATTCGATGTTAGAAACAACATTCAAATCGGCTAAAGTTTCGTCACTTGGAAGAGTCAAATTACTTTCTTTTCTATCAAAATTAAAACTAATATTTCCAATGTTTTTTTTGCTTTGAATGAGATCAAAATTTCCTGCTAACGTTGGATTGTCAGCACATGAAATTTTAATCTTATCTGACATAATTTGTTGTGATGGGATAAATTCTTCTGAAGGATTTCTTATAGAAATAATCTCGTTATTATTTGTATTTGCAGTAATTAAAAACGGATTTGTGTTGCCAATAGTTTCATATTTCACTCCGTTTTTATCAGTATTCATTGCCATTTTATAAAAAGTTGGCACTATGAGTGGCGAATTCTGAAAATTACTATTCGTCTTATTTATAGGTGCCGAAAAAACAAACACAGAACCCATTTGCTTTTGTATTGATGTTAAAAAAGCACTTTGATCATCGTAACTAATAGCTTGTGACGCATTACTTTTTATGACAAATGATTGTAATGTATTTGGATATTGAAAATTAGTAATTTTCTTCTCAAAAACATTTGAAAATAAAGGGTTGGAAAAATTTATTTTAGTAATTTTCTTTTCTTGATTTTGAAGATTTGAAAACTGAATTCCTCCAAAATTATTGAAGAATGAATTCAAATTTGATATTTCATTTTTTTCTGACGGAATCAAAATGACATTTCCGCCTTTGGCAACAAACGATTTTAGATTGGTTTGCAAAGCGACAGGAATATTGTCTAATTCGTTCAAGATAATAGCATCTTGCTTGTTTAGTTGACTATAATCTAAAGCGGTAATTAATGAATTTGAATAATTAAACTCTGGTTTGGTATAAATTCGAGATAAAAAATTGCTTTTTTCGGTTAATCCAATACTTAAAACATTCGTTATTTTGGGTTCAGAAATTGAAAAATATAGAGTATTATCGAAAGTCAAACTATTATCATTGATGTTTACATAACCATTAAAATCTGCTTTTGGAATTGTAAAATTGATAATTTCTTTGTTTTTCTTTAAATTTAAAATTGTTTTAGCAATTAGATTTTTTTGATTGTAAACCGAAACAGGAATCGCTTTTGCTTCATCAAAATTTGAAGAAAACTGAACGGATATTTCGTAGAAATCATCTAAAGTTTGGGCTAAATAAACGCTGTCTATGGCAATGTTTTTGAGTTGTTCCGCTTCGGGAATGATAAAATATGTTTTATCGTTTTGGTTACTGCTTTTTATATGGTTTTTGTTCATTCCAATTCCATCGGTAATGATAACAATATCTTTATTTACAAAGGTTTTTCGAGATTTTATTTTTGTTAGCGCCGTTTCTAACGAAAATGGAATGGCGCTATATTTTAGGTTTTGTAAATCTTTTTCGATTGCATTTATATTGGTATTCCAATAATTATCATCATTGGTAATTACCGAAAAATTACTGTTTTTAGGCGCAAATTCTAATAAATCTTGCACAGCACGTTTTAGTAATTCGCCTTTTTGACCTTTGGCTTGCATACTGTAGGAATTGTCTAAAATGATAAACAATTCGTTGTTTGTGTTTTTGCTGTCTTTTGCTTTGAAAAAAGGTTGTGCAAAGGCAAATATAAGAAAGGCTAGTAACAATAATCTGGTGGCTAGCAACAACCATTTCTTGATTTTTGAACTTTTTCGGGTTTGAATGGAAAGCTCTTTAAGAAATTTTACATTAGTAAAAAACTCTTTTTTAAATCTGCGTAATTGAAATAAATGAACCAGAATTGGAATAACCAATAAGAAAAGGAAATAGAGAACTTCTGGATGTTTGAATTGCATTTATTATAAAAGGTTTTTCAAAAATAGTTATTTTTATCAAATTTAGCAACTGCTATTTTTGTGTGATTTTATTTTTTGTCAGGCTGAGCGAAGTCGAAGCCCTTTGTATGACTTTGACTTCGCTCTGCTTGACAACTGAAACCTAAAACTATTTTTTTTTCTTTTTCGCTGCTCTTGTTTTTAAAATATTTCTATTGACAGAAGTTCCTGTTTTTTTCTTCGTTTTAGATGGACCACCTAAATTCACTTTTTTGTTTTTCTCCGATTTTTCGTGATGAGATGCTCCGCCTTCTAATTTCACTTTTTTAAGTAAAAACTTGATTACTTCTTTCTCTTTTTCTGGACCAATAAGCAGTTTAGAAATTTCTACTTCTTCTGGTAAATCTAAAATTGTAATTTCTTTGCCCATCAAAACTTCGGCACCAAATTTTATTTCTTCTTCACGAGGCGCAATAAAACTTATCGCAATTCCCGATGCATCGGCACGACCAGTACGACCAATCCTGTGGATATATTGCTCTGGAAGTTCAGGCGCTTCAAAATTTATAACGTGTGTAATGTTCGAAATGTCTAGACCACGCGCCATAATATCGGTAGTAATCAAACCACGCAATTCGCCTTCTTGGAAAGTTGCCATCGTAGTTAGACGATAATTCTGAGATTTATTAGAGTGAATTACCCCAAACTGCTCTGGAAAATCAGCTTCAATTCTTTCGTGAAGCATATCGGCAATTTTCTTATTGTTTACAAAAACTAAGATACGTGACATTTCCTCATTGGTATGAAGTAAGTGTTTTAGTAAATTAACTTTGGTATTAAAATTAGGAACATTATACGATAATTGTTCAATTTTTTCTAAAGGAGTTCCTGACATTGCTAGGGAAACTTCTTCTGGAAAATCGAAATAATCGTTCAGAATAGCATCTACTTCATCTGTCATTGTAGCTGAAAATAGTATGTTTTGACGTTTGGTTCTCAACATGGCAAGTATCGATGTGATTTGAACTCTAAAACCAAGGTTTAACATTTCGTCAAACTCATCAATCACTAATTTTTGAGTATCATCGAAACGGATGACAGCATCAAGAGCTAAATCCATTACACGTCCAGGAGTTCCTACTAGAATATCGACACCTTCATAAACTTGTTTTTTTTGTGTATTTATGTTTACACCACCATATATTCCTAATGTAGAAACTGACATGTATTTTGTCAATTTTTCAACTTCTTCTACCACCTGAACCACCAATTCACGGGTTGGAACAAGTATTACAATTTTTGGTGTATTGGTGTTTGTAAAGGTATATTGTTTTAATAAAGGCAAAAGGTATGCAAATGTTTTACCAGTACCAGTTTGTGCAATTCCCATCATATCGCGACCAGACATAATTACAGAAAATGATTTTTCCTGAATAGGTGTTGGTTTTGTTAACTTTAATTCGTCTAATGCTTTTTGTACCGATTTTGGAAGATTAAACTGTTCGAATGTTGCCATTTTGTTTTATTTTGTGCAAAGGTATTCTTTAAAGTCAATATTAATCAATAAATAAGCGTACTTCGTCGGAAAAAAGAGGTTTTTAATTAAAATTGTAGTATATTAGTGATATTTTATAATTAGAAAGCATTTTGGTTATGGGTAATAATTTTTCTGTAAAACAATTTGAAATTCTTTTAGAACTTTATAAATCTTCTTTTTCAAATTTTGATTCTTTAGAAAATTTGCAAAAAGCAATAACAAAATCTGTTGCTTCGGGTTTGGGAGTTTCTCGGGCAAGTATTTGGGAGTTTGAAGAGGATAAATTAGTTTGCAAAATTTTATTCAATACTGAAAAAGATTCATTCGAAATACAATCGGAATTATTACAATCTGACATTCCTAATTATTTTGATGCGCTCCACAAAGGAATAGGAATAGTTGCTAACGATGCTCAAGAAAATAAGCTTACTAATGATTTAAAAGACATTTACCTAATCCCGTTGCATATAAAAAGCATGCTTGATTTGCCTATTCGAGAAAATGGAAAGCTAATAGGAACTTTATGTTGTGAGCATACAAATGATAAAAAATGGTCAGAAAATGATATATCGTTTGCTAGATCAGTAGCGGATATTTTGACCCTACTTCTTGAAGAAAACAAAAAAAGAATTGCAGAGAAAAGTTTATTGGAAAATGAAGATAGATTCAAATTTATATCAGAAAATATCTCGGATGGAATCTATATTATAGAAAATGAGATTTTAGTTTTTACTTCTTCAACGTATCTTGAAATGTTAGGTTTGTCTGAAGAAGAAAAAAGAAATAGTCATAGTTTAGATATGTTTGAACTAACACATCCCGATGATAAACAACGGATTATAAGTTGTATTTATGATGCTGCGAGTAAAAAACTGCCTTCAACAAAATACGTCTTTAGATGCCGGAAAAAAAATGGTGAATATATGTGGCGTGAAGATATTATGAATATTCACTACGATGTTTCTGGTCATGCATTTCGAGCAGTAACTATTGCTAGAGATATTACACAAGAAAAAGAGAAGGAATTAGAAATAATTAACAAGCAAAAAACAATCGATTTGCAAAATAAATTATTAATAAAACTATATGCAAACACAGTCGATTTAAGTATAAAAGATAAAATAACTTATATAACGTCACTAGCGTCCGAAGGACTAAAAATAGACAGAGCAAGTTATTGGGAAATAGAAGAAAACCAATTAGTTTGTAAAGATTTATTTGATAAAACAGAAAATAAACATACAAAAAATCAAAAATTAGATACTAGAGAATTACCCAAATATATAGAAGCGATTAAGAGCCAAACCGCAATTATTGCCGATGATGTTCTAACAAACGAAAGTACATCCGAGCTTGTAGAGAATTATTTAATTCCGCTAAGAATTACGGATATGTTAGATATTCCTATAAGAGAAAGCGGAAAATTTCATGGCGTTTTATGTTGTGAGCACCGTGATGATCCAAGAGTTTGGAGCGAGAATGA
>NZ_JAYSSZ010000145.1:0-10931 GCF_043720215.1 Flavobacterium sp.
CTGAACCTGGAAAATATTTAGTAAAAGGAATTTCACAAGATTATTACGAAGGAAAAATAGACATGACTTCTCGAAGAACAGCTTATTTTGTTTGTCCTGATTTTGGAGAAGATGTTTTTATTCCAACCAATAACTTAAATCACGCTTTAGACAAAGACATTGTAAAGGTTTATGTGTATAACAGAAGAAAAGGAAAACGTCCTGAAGGAGAAGTTATAGAAGTCGTAGAACGAGCTAAAACAGATTTTGTAGGAGTTATAGATATTCAGAAGAATTTTGCCTTTGTAAGTACTGCAAATCCTAAAATGTATACGGATATTTTTATTCCGTTAGCAAAAATTGGAGAAGCACAACAAGGCGATGTGGTTTTAGTTCATATCGAAGATTGGCCTAAAAAAGCAGATTCTCCTTTTGGAACTGTGACTAAAGTTTTAGGAAAACCAGGAGAACACGATACAGAAATTCATGCTATTTTAGCAGAATATGGTTTACCTGCAGAATTTCCTGTAGAAATAGAAGTTTTTGCACAAAAAATAGATACTTCTATTCAGGAAGATGAAATTGCTAAACGTCGTGATATGCGACAAACATTAACTTTTACAATTGATCCAAAAGATGCTAAAGATTTTGATGATGCACTTTCGTTCAAAAAATTAGAAAATGGAAACTACGAAATAGGCATTCACATTGCTGATGTTTCTCATTATCTTCAGGAAGGAACAATCCTAGATGAAGAAGCGTATCAACGTGCAACTTCAGTATATTTAGTAGATAGAGTTGTACCAATGTTACCAGAAGTTTTATCAAATTTTGCTTGTTCTTTACGACCAAACGAAGAAAAATATACGTTTTCAGCTATTTTCGAAATCGATGAAAAAGCAACCGTTATCAACCAATGGTTTGGAAGAACAGTAATAGATTCTAACCAACGTTTTGCATACGAAGAAGCGCAATATATTATAGAAACCAAAGACAATACAATTCCAGAAGAAACATCGATTACAGGAAGTTCTTATGTAGTTTCTGATGAAATTGTAGCTGCTACATTAAAACTAGATGAATTGGCTAAAATTATGCGTCGCAAACGTATGAATGACGGTGCAATTTCTTTTGATAAAGTAGAAGTAAAATTCAATTTAAGTGAAGACGGCGAACCAGAAGGTGTGTTTTTTAAAGTTTCTAAAGACGCTAATCATTTGATTGAAGAATTCATGTTGCTTGCCAACAGAAAAGTCGCCGAATTTATTGGTAAACAAAAGAAAACGTTTATTTATAGAATTCACGACGAACCAAATGAAGATAAACTATTTGCGATGCAAGCTGTTATTGCAAAATTTGGTTATAAAATAGATTTTAGAAGTGGTGAAATATCCAAAGCATTGAATCAATTAATGGAAGATGTAAATGGAAAAAAAGAGCAAAATCTAATAGATACTTTAGCGATTCGAACGATGAGTAAAGCGAAATATTCGACCGATAATATTGGTCATTACGGATTGGCTTTCGATTATTATTCTCATTTCACCTCGCCAATTCGTCGTTATCCAGACGTAATGGTGCATCGTTTGTTGCAGTTTTATCTAGACGGAGGTAAATCTGTCGATGAAGAAACGTATGAAACAAAATGCCAACATAGTTCTAATATGGAAGGTTTAGCAACCAATGCCGAACGTGATTCTATTAAGTACATGCAGGTGAAATACATGCAAAACCACCAAGATCAAGAGTTTTTAGGTGTTATTTCTGGTGTGACCGAATGGGGAATTTATGTAGAAATCATCGAAAACAAATGCGAAGGAATGGTTCGTATTCGTGATATAAAAGATGATTATTACACGTTTGACGAAAAACAATATGCTTTAGTTGGCGAAATTTCTAAATCTTTATTGCAATTAGGTGACGAAGTTTGGGTTAAAGTAAAAAATGCCGATTTAGTAAAAAAACAGTTAGATTTTAATTTCTTAAGAAGAAAAGAATAATTAACTATGAAAAAACTATTTATAATTACGTTTTTAGTGTTAACTAATTTAATTACAGCACAAGTAACAAAAAATGTTGGCGATTTTACTAAAGTTACAGCTTTCGATAAAATTTCGGTTCAGTTAATACAATCAACTGAAAATAAGATAGAACTAAAAGGAAAATTTGAAAACGAAGCTGAACTTATAAACAATAACGGCGAGCTAAAAATTAGACTTCCAATAGGAAATTTTTTAAATGGAGAAGATTTAGTTGCTCGTGTTTATTTTACAAAATTAGAAGGATTAGAAGCTAATGAAGGTTCTTACGTTTCTTGTGATACCGAAATTAAAGCCTTAGATTTTAGTCTTATTGCAAAAGAAGGATCTCAAATAAAAGTGATTGTCGATGCACAAAGAATTACGGTAAAATCATCTAATGGTTCTGTTATAAAACTATCAGGAAAAGCACAAAATTTAGATGCAGTTACTAATTCTGGAGGAAAACTAGAAGCAGAAAAATGCATTACTTCGCAAACTACAGTATCTGTAAATGCAGGAGGATTTGCAGATGTGTTTGCTACCGATTTAGTAGATGCAAAAACAAGAGCTGGAGGCACAATAACTATTTACGGAAACCCAAAACAAGTGAATGAGAAAAAAGTTTTAGGTGGACATATTGTAATTAGTAAACGATAGTTATTTTAAATTTTAACTTGCGTCATCGGAATAATAATTAAAAAACTTTATGATTCAATATATTTTAGGCAACGGAATCCCATTAGGAATATTTTTAAGTTTCATGATAGGACCAGTTTTTTTTGTACTTCTAGAAATTAGTATAACAAAAGGTTTTCGTGCTGCTTTAATCTTTGATTTAGGTGTTATTTTAGCCGATGTTTTTTTTATAGGCGTAGCTTATTTAGGAAGTTACAGATTAATTCAGAGTTTAAAAGATGATCCAGCGTTATTTATTTTTGGTGGAATTATCATGGTAACTTATGGTCTAATTTCGTATTTTAAATTACGTAAAGCACACAAAGCCGAAGTCGAAGAAGAAGCGGTCGAATTAATCAAAAAAGATTATTTAAACCTATTTATAAAAGGATTTTTACTCAACTTCATCAACATTGGAGTTCTAGGTTTTTGGTTATTAATCATTATTACTTTTGTACCTAAAATGCATATGGATCTTTCTAATGTTATTTGGTTTTTTACCACAGTAATTATCACTTATATTATTACTGATATTGGTAAAATACTTTTATCCAAGCAATTAAGAAACAAATTAACTACAGAAAATATTATAAAAGTTAAAAAAATAAGCAGTATTTTATTGATTTTTTTTGGTGCATTTTTATTATCTCAAGGCTGGTTTCCTAGTGACAAAACTTTTGTTACTAAAACGATTGAGAAGATCGAGAAGAAATAATTTACTTACAAACCTACTTCATGTAATTATTATTTATGAAAAAATTATTTGCATTACTATTATTGCCACTTTCATTTTACGCCCAAAATGATTCGATACATACAGTAAAACCAAACCTTTCTTTAATAGGTTTAAACCATTTAAATGTTGTTTATAGAGGAATTTATAACCCTATTTCTCTTGCTGTAAAAGACTCAAAACCATATAAAATAAAAGGTGACGCCCTTACTCAAGACGAAAACGGATTATATAACATTAAACCAAAATTCGGGAATACAACCAAAGTTTTGGTCGAAATAGAAACTTCCGACAGTACAAAAGTTTATGAAGAACACACGTTTAAAATAAAAGACCTTCCTTCGGCTGTCTTACTCGTTAATCAGAAAGGTTGTATAAACAGCGATTGTACATTAGAGATTCCTAATAAAGAATTATTAAACGCTGAAATAACAATTAAACTAATCGATTTTTTAATAGATTATAACATTACCGTAACCAGTTTTAGAATTTATTTAACCAACGAAAATGGTGATACTTTAGCTAGTTTTGATGTACAAGGAAATAAAATTTCTAAAGAGATTTATGATGAAATAAACAACAATAACAAAGGAACGATAATTATTATTCATAAAATTACCTTTACCTCAAATTTAAACTTGTCAATTGCTAAAACACCAATGATAAAAATAAGGAAAATCGCTTCAAAAATTAAGATTTAAGTCAGTAATACTCAAAATTTAAACATAAAAAAACCTCCAAATTTCTTTTAAGGTTTTAGAGGCATCTCCCGAAGCTTCGGGACGGATTCGAACCATATATTTAATTAATTTTTTCTAAAAATTATCCATAAAAAAAACCTCCAAATTACTTTGAAGGTTTTAGAGGCATCGTCCGGATTCGAACCGGAGTAGGAGCTTTTGCAGAGCCCAGCCTAGCCGCTCGGCCACGACGCCCTTTGTTTAGCGGATTGCAAATATAAGAAACTATTAATAATTAGCAATTGATAATTAACAAATTTTAAAAATTATCAATTGTTAATTATCAATTATCAATTAATTCTAGTTTCTATATTCTTCCATTTCAATCGTAACCGCTTCAACATCACCACCAATAGGGGGATTTAGCTTAGAAACAGCCACAATAATTCGGGAAACCGAAGCGATTTCTGCAAAGATTCTGGTTATAATTCTGTTAGCAACATGTTCTAATAAATGCGAACGAATCGCCATTTCTTCGACTACAATCTGGTTTAGAAGCACATAATCGACCGTATCTTTCAGGTTATCTGACAAGGAAGAACGTCGTAAATCGGTTTTTATTTCCAAATCTACTTTATAATCTGAACCAATTTTACCTTCTTCTATCAAACAACCATGATATGAAAAAGTACGTATGTTTTTTAGTTTTATAATGCCCATTTTGAGTTTATTTGTGGGTTTGTAAATTTGTTTATTCGATAATATCACTTAAATATTCGATTTTTGGTCATCATTTATCAAATAACCAAATCAACGATTAACCAAATAGCCAACATTTATTTATCTTTGCTAAAATTAAACATAATTATGTCAACAGAAGAAAAAGCACTCAATTTTATTGAACAAATTATAGAAGAGGATTTAAAAAACGGGTTGCCTCAAGACAAATTACGTTTTCGTTTTCCTCCAGAGCCTAACGGGTATTTGCATATAGGTCACGCAAGTGCTATTTGTCTAAATTTTGGTTTAGGAATCGATTATAATGCCCCAGTAAATTTACGTTTCGACGATACCAATCCCGCAAAAGAAGAGCAAGAATATGTAGATTCAATTAAGCGTGATGTAGAATGGTTGGGTTTCCAATGGGATACCGAATGTTATGCATCTGATTATTTCCAACAATTATACGATTGGGCTGTTCATTTTATCAAAAACGGAAAAGCCTATATAGATAGTCAATCTTCTGAAGATATGGCGATTCAAAAAGGAACACCAACACAACCAGGTGTCGACGGTCCATTTAGAAATAGATCTATTGAAGAGAATTTAGATTTGTTTGAAAGAATGAAAAATGGGGAATTCCCTGACGGAACACATATTTTGCGTGCAAAAATCGACATGACTTCAACAAATATGTTGATGCGTGATCCTATTATGTATCGTATTTTACACAAGCATCATCATAGAACCAGCAACGATTGGTGTATTTATCCTATGTATGACTGGGCTCACGGCGAAAGTGATTATTTGGAACAAATTTCACACTCGTTTTGTACCTTAGAATTTTTGCCACACAGAGAATTATACGATTGGTTTTTAGACCAAATTTTTGATAGTGCAAAAGTGCGACCAAAACAAAGAGAATTTGCTCGTAGAAATTTAAGTCATACCGTGGTTAGTAAAAGAAAATTACTACAATTAGTAAAAGAAAATCATGTAAATGGTTGGGACGATCCAAGAATGTCTACTATTTCTGGACTAAGAAGAAGAGGTTACACAGCAACATCATTAAGGAGTTTTGCTACCACAACGGGAATTGCAAAACGAGATAATTTAATAGATGTTTCGGTTTTAGAATTCTGTATTCGTGAAGATTTAAACAAAATTGCACCAAGAGTTATGGCTGTTCTTGATCCTGTAAAACTGGTAATTACAAATTATCCAGTAGATAAAGAAGAGTGGTTAGATGCTGAAAATAATCAAGAAGACGAAAGCGCAGGTTTCAGAAAAGTGCCTTTTTCAAGAGAATTATATATTGAAAAAGAAGATTTTCTTGAAGTAGCACCAGCAAAATTTTTTAGATTAAGCATTGGAAATGAAGTACGTCTTAAAAATGGATATATTATAAAAGGTGAAAGTGTAGTTAAGGATTCTAATGGTAATATTACTGAAATTCAAGCGACTTACGATACGGATTCTTTGAGCGGAAGCGGTACCGAAGCTAGTCAAAGAAAGGTTTCTGGAACTTTGCATTGGGTTTCTATTTCGCATGCTATAGAAGCGGAAGTTCGTTTATATGATAGGCTTTTTATAGACGAAGCACCAGATGCTCATAAAGAGAAAGATTTCTTAGAATTTGTGAATCCTGAATCTCTAAAAATAGTAACAGGATTTGTGGAGCCAAGTTTAAAAGACGTTAAAAACGAAGATAAATTTCAGTTTCAACGTTTGGGTTATTTCACGGTTGATAAAGACTCAAGTGCTTCAAAATTAGTTTTTAACAAAACCGTTGGACTTAAAGATGCTTGGGAAGAAAAAGGTAAAAAAGAAGAAAATTTATTGATGAATACTTTAAAAGAAATCAATAAATATGTAAAAGAAAAGGACGAAAATGCAGCTGAAATTATCTTAAAACCTATTATTGAAAACATAAAAAGTATTGATAATTATAGTTTGATTATTAACACAATTATAAAAAATATCAAGAACGATAATAATGCTTTATTGTTTGCGAATTTGGTTTTGAAACATTCTGAAAAAGTTTCGGCAAAAGATTTTGAAACAGATGTAATTTCAAAATTATATTCGATGTCATTAAAAAGTCAATTGACCTCTGTTCGAATTTTAGCTATTCAAAACTTAAAAAATGATTCAGAGAATTTTTCTAATTTTCAAACACAATTAGCAGAATTGAAAAATACGGAGAAAAACGAAAAGGTTTTAGAATTATTGTAAAATTTTAAATTATAGTTTTTATAAATAAAAAATCCACTTTCGAGTGGATTTTTCTATTATAGATATTTACAATTAAAAATTAAAAAACAATAGATTTTCCATTAAAAAAACGACACGCATAAATTAATTTTAAAACAATTAAAAAATGATCTAAAGTAGTTTTTGCGTTTCTTAGAAAAATAGTTCTTAAATCGCTTTATTTTAGCTTTTTCTTGTTTTGGAAACAAAAATTTGGATTTTAACCCTGATAGAAGTGGAAATCTTTTTGATTTTGTTTTTCTGAAATTTACAGCAGGACAAATGTTCCTAAAAACTCAAAACATCTGTTCCAAAAAAAAAGAGCTCAATTTCTTGAACTCTTTCTTAAAGTTTATAAAATAAGAAAATCTAAACAATTGGATTTCCTTCTTCGTCTAATTTAGAATCTGAAGCGTGAGTTGTATGGTGTCCAGATTTTAGGTTTTTTGTTTTACTTCCTTTTTTCATCATTTCGCCTACTTGCTGACTTGCAGAAAAAGAAGCTACCATATTGTTTAGCATATCACTTCCAGCTTGTGGTGAGTTGGGTAATAAAATTAAATTAGAATTTGCATCGGCTCCAATAGCTTGTAAAGTATCATAATGTTGTGTAACCACAATAAGAGCAGAAGCTTCTTGAGAGCTAATTCCTACTTGGTTTAGCGCATCAACACTTTCTACTAATCCGCGAGCAATTTCACGACGTTGGTCTGCAATACCTTGTCCTTGAAGGCGTTTGCTTTCGGCTTCAGCTCTTGCTTTTGCCACAATACGGATACGTTCTGCTTCACCTTCAAACTCGGCGGCTGTTTTTTCACGATCAGCAGCATTAATACGGTTCATGGCATTTTTCACCTGAATATCTGGATCAATATCCGTAATCAAAGTGTTGATGATGTCGTAACCATAAGTAGTCATAGCTTCGTTTAATTCGCGTTTTACCGCAATGGCAATATCATCTTTACGTTCAAAAACGTCATCTAGTTTCAGCTTAGGTACTTCGGCACGAACTACATCAAAAACATAAGCAGTAACCTGATCGTGAGGATATTCTAATTTGTAAAAAGCATCGTACACATTGTCTTTGATTACCATAAACTGTACGGAAACTTTTAGTTTTACAAAGACATTATCTTGAGTTTTAGTTTCGATAATAACGTCGAGTTGCTGAATTTTTAAATTAATTTTCCCAGCAATTCTATCAATAATAGGTAATTTTAGTTGTAATCCAGAATGGCGAATCCCAAGAAATTTCCCAAAACGTTCAATAACAACAGCGGTTTGTTGCTTTACTGTAAAAAAAGAGGATAATAGGATAAATAATCCGAAGACAAGAAAGGCAATAAAAAATGGATTCATAGCGGTTTTTTTAGTTTGTTATAGTTATTATACGTTAGTTTCTAACGAAAGTTACAAACTAATCTTCAAAATAATATTACTTTTGTATAAAATTAAATATTACATAATGAAAAAGATAATTTTATTTTCCGTTTTACTATTTACTATAATAACAGTTGCACAACACAGTCGTCGTGATGGAAACAGGATTGGAATAATGGGAGGAATCACCCAAACTACGTTAAAAACTTCTAACTTTGCTACAAAACCAGCATCTGGTTGGGTGGCAGGTATGGCCGTGAGAGGAAATTATTACAACGATTTTAGCGCCATTTTCGGAATGCAATTCTTCGAGAATAATATTACAGTAGCCACAACGAAACCTTTATCGTTTACTCCAGAAGAAGTAAGTTGCAAAAGTATGGGTGTTCAAATTCGTTTGTTAGCGAGTTATAATTTGATAAAAGATCATGTTTCTATCGATTTTGGACCAGTTTTACAAATAAACGACAAACTAAAAATAAACAGCAAATCCGAGACAAATAATGTTACTGGAACTTTGCTAACTGCTAAAGAAATTACGGATGTTACAAAGCTTAACGGAAATGCTTATGTTGGTATTTCTGCTGGAACAAAAAGAATTCGTGCTGTTGTTAATTACCAATACGGTTTGAATAATTTCTTGAACAATTTAAACAAAAGTGAAGAGTTAAAACTGAAGAATAACAATAGAGATTTTAAAGGAAACTTAGGTATTATAAGTGGACAGTTGTTGTTTAATTTATAAATAGCCTCCAATTTCAAAATATTTTTATTAGACTAACCCTCTCAGGGTTTCAAACCCTGAGAGGGTTGAATAAAACAGTTGTTTAATTTGTAAGAAAAATAGGCTTTAAAATATTTTCTCAAAAAAGCGAAATAGAAATCCGTCAAATGTTTACATTTGACGGATTTCTATTTTAACTTAACTAATTTTTATTATGAAAAAACTATTATTACTTTCTTTTTGTTTGATTTCTTTTTTTGGGAAGGCTCAAATTACTATCGTTGAGGATGTTTATGACAAAGAAAATAAGCCAGTTGATGTTAATTATTTAAAAAACACCCATGAAATTGTCGTTTTTAAAGGTAAAAAAATGGGTGGACTTATTGCGGCTTCTCAAGTTAATAATATTTATAGCTATGATTTAGAAGGTAAAAAATCAGTAATTGCAGAAAATGAAAAACTTTACACTTGCGCATATTCTACCTCTGGAAATACATTAAGGGTTTATGATATTTCAAAAGGTGTTTTCAAATCTAAAGAAAAATATTTTATTCAAAATAAATTTACAGATTTATATGTAGTAGACCAGACATACCCATTTTCTAGGTTTTTCCCATATACAGATAATCTTACCGATAAATTTACTTTAAAAGTAAAAAACCAAAAGAAAAAAGAGTTTTCTGATTTTGAAAAAGATGATTTTATTTTAACCGCTACTGACATAATAACAAGAGATCAAAAAACATATACCATAGAAAAGCCAAGTATTTCTAGACTAAAAGGAGATAATCTTATCGAAGCTAAAGAGAAATTAGGATTGAATTATAAATTAAATAACGACGAATCATTTAGTCTTATAACAAAATCTATATCAAAAGATTATTCTAAAATGACTATGTATAGAAGTAATTATTCAACTAATGACGGAAAGTTACAAAGCGATATTGCTTTTCAGATAAACTTAGATAACAAAACACTAATTTATTCTAATAATGGAGGGGGATTTATAGGTACAAATGGAAACAATAGAGCTTTTTTTGATGATGATTTATCAATTAACAATTTCATTACTGATTACAGCAATGGAGATGTTTACATTTATGGTTTGTACAGTGATAAAATTAGTGAATTAAACAAAGAAGCTAATCCAAAAGGTTATTATGTGTTCAAATTTGATAAAAATGGTGTAATTAAATGGAAATCTATTAACAGCATTGTTGAAAAAAAAATTAATGATAATTATAATATGCTTGCCGTTCAAACAGATTTATCAATAATTAATAATCAATTATGTTTTTATGCTTTTGTAAATACTAATGCAGAATTTTTAAGTTATGCTATTATTGATAAAGACTCTGGAAATCAAACCAAATCAAATAATATAGTTTTTCATGAAAAACAAACAGTAGGTGGTATGGGAGGCAACTTCTTATATTCTAGTTTAGAGTATGAAGATATAAAGGAATTAAATAACAAGAGATTTAATGTTAAAGGAATTATATCTTACGATTTAAACCCTAAGCTTGCTGATTATGTAAAGAGTGTTACTAATAAAAAAAACATTCTTTTTTCTACTCTTTTTACTGATATAGGAATGTTACTAATAGAAACGGATAATGATAAATATTATAAAGTTACTTATTTTAAAGATTAACAAAAAAGCCTCGAATTTAGACTGCCCCCAAAAAGTTAGACACTATTTGGGGGTATTTTTATGGAAAGAAAAGTCAAATATGATTATGCATTTAAGCTTGAATGCGTAAAAT
>NZ_JAYSSZ010000146.1:0-3848 GCF_043720215.1 Flavobacterium sp.
GAACTAAAGCTTTTGCGTTCCTTAAACGAACACGAGTCGTCATGCAACTTGTAATCGCTTTCAGCTCAAAGGGGTTGCATTTTCGGAACGTGCGTGTTGGAATACGTTTTGGGAAGAAAAGAAGACGTTGCTTAGAAACTCCGCATTCCAGATTGGCTTTATCTAAAAGACGTAAAGCTCTTTTCTGACGTAAATACATCAAAATTTTAGCGGTATTAGGCAAAATTTTAGTAACAACCTCTTCCACATTTGCGCCGTACTCTTTAATATGTTTTCGATGCTTAAAATCAAGTAAAGCCAATGAGTCAGGAACGTGAGAACGTTTTAAATGGGCAATCGCAGCTTTTGAATCCGCAGGCATAAAAGTATATGTCAAAAGACGAGCTAACATACGACGTTCTGAGGCAGTTACGTGGTGCTTACCCTCCAGATCTTTTAAAAGTCGCATAAGATTGAACTTAAACGGATCAGTTCTATAAGTGTCTTTTGTGGATTTTTGTAAACTATTAAGCTGTCTTCGATCTGTTGTAAATTTAAGCAAAGAACGTAATCGAAAAGTTTCTCGAGCTCGAGTTCTCAGCGCTCTTCTTTTTCTCAAATCTCCACGCGTAAGAAAATCACGTGGAAAAACAACCAATACAGGTTGTTGCTTTGCTCGAACAAGATTATGCGTATTGTTCCTAAATGCAGGCCGCATATTGAAATTCGTTTGCGGTTTTGTATGTCTTTTCGGTTTTTCTAAGTGACTATAGTCATACCAGTGATTAAATTTGGCGTTAGCTGGTGACTTAACTAACGAACGATGCGTAATTTTTGTAGAACGTATTAAAGGCCACCCCGTGCGAGGATCCAAATTTTTATGTTTTTCTAATTTTTTATTGCGACTTACGGAGCGAGATAGAAAAAGGTGTGAATATAATATTTTCTGTACGTATTTATCTATGTGATTTTGGGTAGTACCTTTTTTTTTAGGAGGATTAAGAGCTTCTTTTCTAAAAGGATTAAGAACTTCTTTTTTAAAAGAATTAAGAGCTTCTTTTCTAAAAGAATTAGGAACTTTTTTTTTAGAAGGATTAAGAACTTTTTTTTTTCGAGGTGTTTGGTCTACAAGAACAAGCTTTCTAGCATATAAAACATACGAAATTGCTGTAACGACAATGGCGAAAGCGAAACAATAAATCGAAGGTAAACTAATCGAAAAACTCGGGTAGTTAATTTGCGCAAACGTAGTAATAATAGTGTCCTTAACAGGTCTTTCAAACCCGCCAGGATACCACCAAAGAAGACCCTTAGGTATTCCGTATCCGCCAGGTAAACTAAATCCACCAAGAGGAATAGATCCTCCCGCAACAGTAATAGTACCGTTTGGCAATTCAAACCCGCCAGGTATGGTAATAAACCCTTTGGGTAAAAAAGAAAGACCAGGAATAGTAACGAGAGATGTGGGTAGCGCTGGTACTGGTACGGTTATAAGAGCTTCAATACCAGGTATTGTAAACTGCTTATACGTAAAAAATCCCACAGGACATAACTCAATAAGATTCCCAGAAAGTTCTGTTGTTAATATTTTCGGTAAATACGTACCGATTTGTGAATTTTTACCACGTCCTATGAAACCTAGATCGCTTATTCCTGCAACTTCTTCCCCAAAACGTTCACAGCGACCGCAATGTATACACCTCAGCATAGAAGTTTTTACGTGCATACCTAATATTGCAATTAGTTCGTCATAAGACTTTCGTCTATCCTCGTTAAAACGATTACAAGATGAGTCAAAAAGGTCAGCTTGATCCTGTAAATCGCAAGTACCAGATTGATTACATAAAGGGCAATCTGTAGGGTGGTTACAAAGTAAAAACTCTGAAACGCCTTCTTTCGATTTTCGAGTAAAAACACTTCTAATGTAAAGCATTGAAAATACTTCTTCAATTTTTTGAGCAAGAACTTTGTTCTCATGCGTACACGTTGTCAACGGTTTTGAAGTTTGACTTGCTTCAGACACACAGACACGACAACTACCACTGATAGACAGCATGGGATGGTAACAAAAATGAGCGGAGAGGTTACCATCTGTGAGATTTTTTACAATTAGGGACGTTATAAGAGATTTGCCCCGTGGAACCAAATTAGAATTTTTTGACTGGTTAGGTCTCTCTGCTGTTAGGAGCATATACTCTTACATGAATATTAGAAAATTCAAAAGGAAGACAGAAAACTGAACGGGATCACTTTTTTCTCTGGAAAATTTGAGAAAACAGCACGCATAAAGAAGTGCAAAAAATGATTTTAAAAACGAACAGATTTATTTAACTAAGTGCAATTACTTTTGTTTTATTCTTGGGGTTATTTTTTTTGAACTTCTAGAAAAAAATAAAAAATTTTCACATCAAGGAACAGCTTAACAAAACGCAGTTTACAAGCTAAAATAGGATTTGAACCAATATTTTCAGATTTGCAATCTGACACATTACCCATTTATGTTATTCAGCCTAAATTTATTTCTATTTAGAAAATTAATGGGAATACTAAAATCTACGGTATTCATTTGAAATTGCTGACTGTTTCTTCATATTTAGAAAAGGAGGGATTCGAACCCCCGGTACTTTTAGTACAATAGTTTTCAAAACTACCGCCTTAGACCACTCGGCCACTTGTCCTGTTAAAACTTTAGTACATAACAAATAAGAAAGTTTAAGCCTATGCTTTACGGCTTTATTAAAATCAGACTTTGTCATGGAATTGTAGTTAAAACTATGATTTTATTTCTTTATGTTTATTATTTTTTTAAACTTTTTAGGAGAAAAAGTGGTCGTATTCCGGTTTTAAATCTTTCATCTTATCATTAAACTAATACACCCTTTTGAGAAAAAATATATCTTTATCTTTGCAAGTTCAAAAAAATAACCTTAAAAATGGAAGGGTGGTTGATTGTACTTAAGTAATTGAACTTGTGTTTTATTCTAATAAACAAGTTCAATTAGTACTATTCGGGTAACCAGTTAAAATTTATCAAAATCCCTACAGTAAATATTAAGTAGCTTAAAGATGAAGTAAGAAAACATTTCCAACCTAAATACATTAATTGATCGCAAACGGTATCTAGGTAGAACTGCGCGCGTGAAAATGAAGAATACAACACCGAAACAAACTTTAAATCCCAACCAAGCCGAACCTGGTGTCAGATTAAATATAAAACTGTTAATTAGAGGTAACCAGCCGCCCCCCCCTAAAAATAAAATACCGTAAACATTTAAACGCTAAAGTGGCTGAAACGTAAAGAATGCCTGGATTTAAATCACAAATAACTGCACCAGCATCGAAAGATACAACAGCCTAATCTATCAGACTTAAAACAAGAACGAATAGAAAAGTACCCACGTTTGCGTTTATAGGGAGAGTTGTTTCTTTAACAAATAATTTTAAACCACCCGCAAAAGGCTGCAACAAGTCTATAAAACCTACGGAATTGGTGCCACGACGTCGTTATTATTGCACTTATTATTTTTCGTTCTGCGATTGTAAAATAAGCAACTGTAACTAGCAAACTATTAAAGATAAAATTTCTATAGTTTTTATCGTCATTTTTTGTACGCGTAGTCGTTGTTAGCGCACAAAACTTGCAGTAACTTTGAGGTACTAAACTCGAGTAAAAAATTTATTATTACTCAGTAACCTATCACACTAAATTTCAATATTGAAAAACATACACTTGATCAAAATGCTACGTTCACAATAAAGAATAATAGACAAAGATCAGTTTTTATTACTAAAGACTTGTCGAATGAATCTTTCGCAAGATTAAGTTAAAATTTTTCAACTGTTTTGGGTTGTTGTGCTGCACAAAAGTA
>NZ_JAYSSZ010000147.1:0-3842 GCF_043720215.1 Flavobacterium sp.
GGAACTCGTTTCAAACTAATTGTAACCGATGGTGTTTTCTCTATGGACGGTTTGGTTGCTCCTTTAGATAAAATTTGTGATTTAGCAGACAAATACGATGCCATGGTCATGGTCGATGAATGTCATGCAGCAGGATTCATTGGTGCAACAGGAAAAGGAACATTAGAAGCTAAAGGTGTAATGGGTCGTGTGGATATTATTACAGGTACATTAGGTAAAGCTCTGGGTGGAGCGATGGGCGGTTATACAACTGCTAAAAAAGAAATTATCGAAATTTTACGTCAACGTTCTCGTCCATATTTATTTTCAAACTCATTAGCGCCAGCAATTGTAGGAGCTTCCATTAAAGTTTTTGAATTATTAGAAAAAGACACCACACTTCGTGATAAACTAGAATGGAACACCAATTACTTTAAAGAAGGAATGCGAAAAGCAGGTTTAGATTTCATAAATGGAGACTCGGCAATCGTTCCTGTCATGCTTTATGATGCTAAATTATCGCAAATTATGGCGGAAAAATTGTTAGAAAAAGGCATTTATGTCATTGGATTCTTTTTCCCTGTGGTTCCTAAAGATAAAGCTAGAATAAGAGTTCAATTGTCTGCAGCCCACACAAAAGCCCACTTAGACAAGGCTATCAAAGCTTTTTCTGAAGTTGGAGAAGAGTTAAATATTATAAAAAAATAATTTTTTTCGCTTTTTATTAAACTTTTTTAACAATTCATTTTGTAATTAATAATTTCCTAGTTACTTTTGTCACAATAACGTAATGTAATCAAATAAAATTAAGTATGAAACATCTTAACAAACTTTTTGTTTCCATGTTGATGATTGCTGGATTAAGTGCTTCTGCACAAGACAGCGATAATCCATGGGCAATATCTTTCGGAGCCAATGCAATAGACACAAGAACTAGCGCTGGTGTGAGAGATTTTAATTTAACAGATCACTTTTCAGAGTTCTTTAATGTAAAAGATCATTGGAATATTCTTCCTTCGGTATCTTACTTAACTGTAGCTAGAAATGTTGGAGGTAATTTTTCTGTAGGAGTTACAGGATCTGTGAATAAAATCACTAAATGGGTTGACTGGGTTGGACCATCTGCAAACACAACAACAGTTGTTAATCCAAACTTAATGTATTACTCAGGAGATTTAGCAATCAAATATAGTCTTGCTAGTTTAATAGGGAGTAAAGTTATTGACCCTTCTGTTAATGTTGGTGGTGGATATACTTGGTTAGGAAAACAATCTGCTGGTACTGCAAACATTGGTGCTGGATTAACTTTTTGGTTTACTGAACAAGTTGGTTTATCATTAACTTCTACTTATAAAAAAGCATTTACAGATAGAACAAACTTCGATGTTCCTTCAGTATTTGAAAATACAGCTGGTTTAACTTTCAAATTTGGAGGAAAAGACACAGATGGAGATGGTATTTATGATAAAGATGATACTTGTCCAGAAGTTGCTGGTTTAAAAGAATTTCAAGGTTGTCCTGATACTGATGGAGACGGAATTGAAGATAGCAAAGATGGTTGTCCAGAAGCTGCTGGAACACCAGAATTAAACGGTTGTCCTGATACTGATGGAGACGGAATTGCTGACAAAGATGATTCTTGTCCAGAAGTTGCTGGTTTAGCTTCTTTACAAGGTTGTCCTGATGCTGACGGAGACGGAATTGCTGATAATAAAGATAAATGTCCTACTGTAGCAGGTCCTAGAGATAATCAAGGTTGTCCTTGGCCAGATACTGATGGAGATTCAGTTACTGATAACGAAGACAAATGTCCAGATGTTAAAGGTACTGTAGCTAACAATGGTTGTCCAGAAGTAAGCGAAGATGTTGTTAAAAGATTAAATGATTATGCTAAAACTATCTTGTTTGATACTAGCAAATCATCTTTCCAACAACAAACTTACCCAGTATTACAATCAATTGTTGCAATATTAAAAGAGTATCCATCATCTAAATTCTCTATGGAAGGTCATACAGATTCTGATGGTAAAGATGCTGCTAACTTAGTGTTATCACAAAATAGAGCTGCTGCGGTTGTTACTTATTTAGTTGAAAACGGAATTGCATCAGACAGATTATCATCTCAAGGATTTGGTGAAACTATGCCAATAGCTTCAAACAAAACTAAAGCTGGTAAAGCTCAAAACAGAAGAGTAGAAGTGAAATTAGTAAAATAATTTTTTCTAAAATATATTTGGAAAACGCCTCGATAAATCGAGGCGTTTTTTTTATATTTATATTCTATGGCAAATAATACTTTTCTAGAAGATTTAGTTGAGAAATTACTTTCAGATGAAACCGAAAATATTTCTGAAATAACTATCATCCTGCCCAACAAAAGAGCTAAAATATTCCTGCTCGAGGCATTTAAAAAAAAACTACCTAATTTTACTTTTGCGCCAGAGATTACAAGTATTGAAGACTTTATTCAAGAAATTGCAAAAATTCGATCTATAGATTCTATAGAATTGCTTTTCGAGTTTTATACGGTTTATTTATCTATAACTGTAAAGGAAAAACAACAAACATTCGAGCAGTTCTCAAATTGGGGTAAAACACTATTACAGGACTTTAACGAGATTGATCGTTATCTTCTTGATCCCAAACACGTATTTTCTTATCTTCAAGATATAGAGGTAATCAAACGTTGGGGTATTGATGTTGAAGACAAAACTACATTAATAGATAATTATCTAGAATTTTGGAAATTACTTCCTTTGTATTATGAATCATTTTATACACATCTGAAAAATAAAGAAATAGGTTACCAAGGTTTAATTTATAGAGAAGCCGTAGATAATCTTCAAAAATTTGCATCTGATTTTAAAAACAAAAAAATTGTTTTCGCAGGATTTAATGCTTTAAATCAAGCAGAAGAAAAAATCGTGCAACAACTTATCAGTAAAGATATTGCAACTATTTATTGGGATATTGATTCGGTTTTTTTAAATGATGTTGCCCATGATGCGGGATTATTTGTACGACGTTTCAAAAGCACTTGGCAGCATTATAAAAGCAATCCTTTCGAATGGATTACTACTAACTTTTCTGAAGAGAAAAACATTCAAATTATAGGCACAGCAAAAGCTATTGGTCAAGCTAAAATTGTATCGGGAATAATCGATAAACTAATTTTAGATAATCCAAACGCATCATTAGACAAGGTAGCTTTAGTTCTTGGTGATGAAAATATGCTTATTCCAATGTTATATTCTCTTCCAGCAAGCGTTGGTAGTTTGAATATTACAATGGGCTATTCTAGCAAAAACAATCCAATCCAATTGTTGGTTGCTAAGTTGTTTAAGATGCACAACAATGCATTAAATAGAAGTGAATCTAGTTATGTTTTTTATTATAAAGATGTGCTCGATGTGCTTTCTAATCCAATTATCGAATCGTATGTAAATGCTTCGAAAGTAATTTATACCATCAAAAAGAATAATTATACATTTATTACACATCAAAAAGTTATTTCGTTTCAAGAAAATCCCAATCGTCTTTTTGAATTGCTTTTTCAGAAATGGAATCAAAAACCTATCGAAATATTAGAACTTATTTCTGAAATATTATTAATCGTTAAAGCAAATTTAGATTCAAGTTTAGAAGAGGATAAGGTGGTTAAAACATTTTTATATTCGATATATAAAGTCATTAACAAACTAATTACCTATTGTTCTAAAAATGAATACATAGAAAACATAGATACTTTGTATGCCATATACAAACAAGTTATCGATCTTGCTGAGGTTTCATTTGAAGGAGAACCTTTGTCTGGATTGCAAATTATGGGAGTTCTAGAAAGTCGTGTTTTAGATTTTGAAACG
>NZ_JAYSSZ010000148.1:0-3834 GCF_043720215.1 Flavobacterium sp.
AATTTTGCGACACAATATTATTATAAAAACACAGCTCTTGGCGACAAGATCCCAACACTAACAGATGCAGATTTTGCAGATTTTAAAAAATTCTTGAAAACAGAAAATATTTCTTTTGATACTAAAACAGAATTAGCATTAAAAGAAACATTAGAACAAGCAAAAAAAGAAAAAATAGATGCTTCTATAAAAGCACAATATGATAATTTGATGGTTTCTCTACAAAAATCAGAAGACGTTGAAGTCGATAAAAACAAGTCTGAAATTCTAGATTTATTACGTGACGAAATCATTAAACGTTTTCAATATAAAGAAGGATTATACTTGTTTTATACAAAGAATAATTCCGAAATTAAAAAAGCAAGTCAGTTATTAAGCAATACCGCAGAGTATAATAAGATATTAAGTAAGTAAGCTTGATAATTGTTTTTAAAGACGAGACAATTCATAATTGTTCAATAGTTAAAAAAAATAGTATCTTTGTTAATGAAAAATCATTTGAAAAATGAACTACATAATGTCATTTCAGGAAAGAGCCAAGTTAGCTTTGGAACAGTTATCCAATCAATCGCCAGTTACCTTAGCAATGGCGCGCAAACAAGCTCAATTGTTGAAGACGAAAAGCACTACAAAAAACAAGAAACAAAGAGATTAGAAGATTATATTTTTGAAAAAAAACTCTGGATAAATATAGATTTATCTCAGTATGTTAGCGAAGGTGCTGAACAGAAAGTTTATTTGAAAGATGCTGAGAATGTTCTGAAATTAAATGATGCTATTTACTACAATTCTTGGAAAGATTATTTATATAATTTACTTCTTCACAATTATTTTTTTCCAGACACCGCATATAACTTAATTGGTTTTACTAAAGACAATGATGTCTTATATGCAGTTGTTCAACAATCGTATGTTTCGATAACCGCCAATACAGATTTAAAACAAGTCAAAGCATTTTTAACACTAAATGGCTTTGAAAACAATCGAAACAATGATTATTACAATCCAGAATTGGGAATTATTTTAGAAGACTTACATGATGAAAACGTTCTGACTAGAAACGACGTTCTATATTTTATAGATACGGTATTTTATATAACTGATACTTTTTGGGTCAACTAAAACCAAAAACAATATGCGACACTTCTTTTTTTTACTCATCTTTTTATCTTTCTCGAATGTAATAATCGCTCAAGAAGAAATCGTAAATTCCGTTTATTTTGAATTTGACAAATACAATCTTGACGAAAAACAAGCGAATACTGTCGTAAATTTTATAAAAACTATCGATTCTACTCGTATCGAATCGGTTCAGATTTATGGTTATTGTGATGATCGAGGCAAAGAATCCTATAATTTCAAATTATCTAATAATCGCGCATCTGTAATTCAGAAAAAGCTGATTGCTAGTGGTATCAAAAATAAAATTATTGTTACTATTGAAGGTAAAGGTCGTGTCTTAATTGATGATGATATTATCGAGAATTTACCCGAAGTGCGTTCTAAAAACCGTCGTGTCGATGTGGTAATAAATATGAGGCCATTGCCTAAAATTCAGATGCCAGGCATGTTCGACATGATTCAAAAAAAGCATGTTGTAGGCGATAGGATTTTTTTAGGCGATGTTATTTTCGAAAAAGGAAGTAGTAAGCTAAATGTAAAAGCCAAAAACGATTTAGAAAAAATGGCCAAAGCATTACTAAAATACAAAACATTGCAATTCGAAATTCAAGGACATGTGTGCTGTACGCCACCTTATCATAAAGAAGCAATAGATCGAGATACGAAAAAAAGACAGCTTTCTACCAACAGAGCTAAAACGGTTTATACTTTTTTTGTAACCAAAAAAATTGATAAAATACGAATGACTCACAAAGGTTATGGCAACGCACAACCACTAGGAAAAGAACCACAATACGACCGAAGAGTTGAGTTGGTCATTACTAAGATTTAAGATTTTTTCATCTCAATATGCGGAATGTCATCTTCTAAATACATGTCAGATGTTTTTATAAAACCATGGCTTTCGTAGAATTTCTGCAAATACAATTGAGCTGAAATCGTGATTTGGCTTTTACCAAAATACTTTTCAACTGCTAAAATAGCTTCACGCATTAAATCATGTCCAAATTTCTTATCGCGATATTTAGGAGAAACAATAACACGACCTATTGAAGCATTGTCAAAATAATCTCCTGCATCAAATAATCGACAATAAGCAGTTAATTCATCGTTATAATAACCCAAAACATGCAATGCCTTTTGATCTTTGTTGTCTATGTCTTGATACACGCAGTTTTGCTCAACCACAAAGACTTCGCTTCGTAATCTTAGTGTTTCGTATAACTCTTGCGTAGAAAGTTCGTTAAATAGCTTTATTTTGAATTGTAGCGACATTAGAAAATTGTTTGACACAAATGTAACAAAAAAGGGAATCTCGCGATTCCCTTTTTTTAAACTTTAATTTTTAGTTTCATTCCTGGTTGCAGATTTTCCACTTTATTTCCGTTTAGTTTTTTAATGTCGGCAACAGTTGTATGGTGTTTTAGTGAAATGCTAAACAATGAATCACCTTTCTGAACAATGTATAATTTTTGTTCTTGGTATTTGTCTTTTTTTCCTTTTTTAGAAACTTCAGCAATAACTTCAGATGCTTTTTCAATTTTTAGCTTCTCTCCTACTTTTACAAGATTATTATCTAAGTTGTTCCAAGCTATTAAGTCTTCAACAGAAACTTTATTGGTTTTAGCTATTAGTGAGATATTATCACCTTTTTTGACTGTGTAAAAAGTTGTTTCTGTTATTACTTCTTCTTTGTTAGCAACAACATCATCTTTTGAAGCAGAAAGTTTCAACTTGTCTCCTAGTTTAATGTTTCCGTCTTTTAGGTTATTCCATTTTTTTAGATCGGCAACATATAACCTGTTTTCTTTTGCAATACTGGTTAATGTTTCTCCTTGTTTTACTATATGCTCACTAACAACAACTGTGTTTTCAGTAACAATTTCCGTCTTTTGTGTTTTTTTGATTATTTCTTTTTTAGAAACTGGCTTCTCAACAATAGCAATCGTTTTATCTTCAACTAATTCTGATTTTGCTTCTGCAACATCCTCTGTAATTGCTTTTGGTTTCTTAACTTTTTGAACTACTGCGATTCTATCTTCAGTAAGAATTTTAAGGCTTTTACCAAACTGTACCTTATTACTTTTTAGATGATTCCATTTTTTTAAATCAGACATCGCCACATTGTATTTGTCTGCAATATCACTCAAATTATCTCCTTTTTTTACTTTATGGTATTTAGTTCGAGTCACATTTTTTAGTATTGTTTTGGTTTCCAACAAATCTACTTCAACAACATCCGATCCAGCAATAGAATCATTACTTATTTTAACTCTTAATTTTTCTACAAATGGTCTTTCTCTATTTCTCTCTTGGTAATTCACATAGGCATACATCTTATCTTCGTTTGAAGCAAAAATGGCGATTTTGTCTTTTGGTAAACGCAAAAAGTGGATTTCGTTTGTTATATAAGGAATCACTTTCATTTTGTATGAAGGATTCAAAAACTCAATTTGAGCTACTGGCATATCTAACAATTCTGATATTTGTTTAAACGACATTTTGCTTTTTACAGCAATAGTATCTGTAGCAAAATGATTTACAACCGTTTTGTCAGGCACAATTCCGTGTTCTTTATGGTATTCGAAAATATACATCGTGGCCAGAAACATAGGGACATAAGCCTGAGTTTCTCTCGGTAAATATTTCTTGATGTTCCAAAAATTTTGGTGTCCGCCAGAACGACGAATCGCTTTGGTTACATTTCCTGCT
>NZ_JAYSSZ010000149.1:0-10840 GCF_043720215.1 Flavobacterium sp.
CCAACAATTCTGGATTTAATGGGAATTGATAAACCAGAAGTAATGACTAGAAATTCTTTATTATAGTTAAAAAATTACCTTTCATCGATTTATAAGCTAAATATTCATTAAAACCGTTATATTTTATAATTTTCTAAAAATAATCGATATTTTTGCAGAAAATTCCCTATAATGTTTCGATTTAACACGTTTTTAATTTCTTTTATATTTCTGATAACTGGATCAGTATTTGCCCAAGGCGGCGCATCATCCTGCGCTGAACTAGAAGCGAATTATCAACTATATCAGACCTGCGCAACGAATGTTCCTTTTCAAAATTCGACTGGAGGGAATTTCGAAAATTTTAATTCTACTTGTATTCCAAGTGCTTATGTTGGCCCTACATGGTTTTTTGTAGAAGTACAAACCTCTGGAAATATAACCCTTCAAATTAGACAAACTGATTTAGGTGGATCGGGAACTGATGTAGATTTTATTCTTTGGGGGCCATTCAGCAATTTAACTAATATTTGTAGTCAACTAAACACATCAGTTGAGGTTGATTGTAGTTATAGTGCTGCAAGTATAGAAAATGTTACTATTCCTAATGCCTTAACAGGTCAATTATATGTACTTCTTATTGATAATTTTTCCGGAACTCCCGGAAACATCGCTGTATCACAAATTGGAGGAACAGGAAGTTCGAGCTGTGATTTTCTTTCTTCTGTAAAAATAGTTGATACTGGATTAGCACCAATAACACAATTTGATTATTGTAAGCCAACTACTAAAGATATAGTTGCAAAAATTGATGTTACAGATTTTCCAGGTTTACCTGCAAACCTTAGGTTTAACTACAAATGGTATAAAAACGGAATTCTAATCAATACAATCACAAATTCTACAATAAATACTAACACTCTAAATGTAAGTGATACTGGTGTATACAAAGTTGAAACAACCGCCTATGATAGTACAGACCCAACAGTTATAATAGCAAATTTAACTGTTAGTAGTGCGCAGATAGACTTGAAATTTTATTCAACACCAACTCTTTCAATTGCAAATACAAACACCAAATGTTTAAACAGCAATCCTGTTTTGCAATCTACCATAACAAATCAATCATTTCTAGACACAACAGTAGATATATTAACTTATCAATGGTTTTTGAATGGAAATCTAATTACTGCTGCAACAGGTACAAATTATATCCCAACATTACCTGGGGATTATTTTGTTAGAGTTTTCAACAACCCATGTATTAATGTCGATTCTAATATTATTCATATCATTGCTAATCCGGCTATTACAATTGCTTCAAATCAAGTTATTTGTGAAGGAAGTAGTTATACAATCACATCCAATTTAACGAATGGGGGGTTATTATCAAATTTAATTTATCAATGGCATAAGGATGGGGTTGCCGTTTCTGGAGCCACAGGAAATTCTTATACAGTATCCTCAAGTAATCAAGCTCTAAATTCGACTTCAAATTACACATTACTGGTAACTGAGCAAGGATTTTGTACAACAACTACAAACACAGCTTCAATTACGATAAATGCATTACCAATAGTAAATACGACAACGATTTTATATGAGCAGTGTGATTTTATAGCCCCAACAATTGACGGAATTGCAATTACTAACTTACTTTTAAAGTATAACGAAGTTACAAGTAGCGCAGGATTAACTTTATACTTCTATCAAGATGCTTCAATGACAATTCCTATATTAAACTACTTGGCTTATCAAAATACGAGCTCACCTTTTAATCAAAACATCTATGTAAAAGCTATAAATGAAAATGTAACACCAAATTGCCCATCAATAGCTACTGCAATAATACATTTAAAAATAAACCCAACGAGTATTTCTGCTTACCCAAATATCAATCCAGTTTGTCCTGTTTTAAATCAAAACTATGGAAATATTGATTTTAATGCTCAGCGAATTTTAATAAAAAATAACTATTTCCCAGTTTCTCCGGTTAACATTAGCTTTTATTTAAGTGCTTTAGAAGCATCAACTGGGACAAATCAGCTCACAAATAGTTCAAATATTCCTGTTGGAATACAAACTATTTACACAAGAATTGACACTAATGGAAATTGTGACGGAATAGGAGAATTTCAAATAGAAATTTTAGCAGCACCAATACAGAATACAATCACTGAAGTTTTAGTGTGCGAAAGTGATATATTCATTTTAAATACTAAAGATGTTGAAGCATTATTAGGGCAAAGTCTAAGTGTACAAGCCAGTTATTTTAACAATTTTACTGATGCTCAAAACAACATTAATATAATCAACAAAAACACACAGCTTCCAATATCAGCAGGAAATCGCACACTATTCATTAGGTTATACAACACAGTAACACAATGTTTTTCGATAGTGAATTTTAGCCTTCGTGTTTTTCCAAACCCAACAATATTTACACCTTTACCAATAAAATTATGTGGTACAACCACGGCAACATTCAATCTAAACATTCGTATTCCAGTAATTTCAGGAGGAAATACAAATTATCAGGTTACTTTTTATGAAACCAACGCTGATTTATTAGCAAATAATAGCATTATAACTCCTGCAAATTATACTTCTGCCACCAGAACACTAATTGTTAAAGTAGTCGATCCAACAAATAATTCATGTTATAAAACGAGTACTTTAGATTTGATCGTTTTGAGTATTCCTGGAGCAACCAACAACCCAACACCAATAGAATTATGTAAAAATTCAGGATTTACAATCTTCGATTTAACTAGTAGAGAAATAGAAATGGCTGGTTTAACACCACTAGCAGATATCCAATTTAAATACTATATAAATCTTACTGATGCAATCGCAAACAATACTAATTTTATTATAAATAACACTTCATTTACTAACTCGGTCATAAATTATCAAAAAATATATGTGAGACTAAATAGCAAAACAAATTTTAATAGTGAAACTAATCAAGCTTGCAATAACATCTTAGAATTAGAATTATTTGTGAGACCATATCCTGCCAATAACTTATCTTCTAACCCTTATACTATATGTATAGATAAAAATAATACAGTGGTAAATCCAGCTATAATAGAAACTGGATTAACCACAACTGATTATCATTTTATTTGGTATAACGAACATAATGCAATAACTGGAAATGAAATAATCGGAGCAGTTTCAGACACTTATAATGCAATAACAGAAGGTAATTTTTCAGTAAAAATCATCAATACTACAAATGTAGCATTGTGTTCTACCATAATCAATTTTAGTACAAAGAAATCATATATTCCTTTTTCAATAGTAGGAGCTCCATCAGAATTAATTGCTTTCGACGTTGACAATACAATAACCGCGATAGCGAGTCCAACATCTCCAGATTACCTATATTCCATAGATTATTCTGGTTGGCAAACTAGCGCTGTTTTTACAAACATTCCAGAAGGAGAACACACCTTAACTGTGAAAAACAAGTATGAATGTGGAGAAGTTAGTACGCAAATCATAGTAGTAGATTATCCAAAGTTTTTTACTCCAAATGGTGACGGATATAATGATACTTGGAATATTGGAGGTACAAAAGTACTAGACTCAATTCAAATTTATATTTTTGATAGATACGGAAAATTAATACAAGAAATTACTCCGCAAAATAGTTGGGATGGAAATTTTAATGGTAAAGCGCTTCCCTCAAGTGATTATTGGTTTAAATTAATTTACAAAAAAAGCAATATCAAAAAAGAATTTAAGAGCCATTTTGCTTTAAAAAGATAGTTTCTAAAAACAACTTAATGATCATTTACGATGGTGTTTTAGGTGACATTGCACCAACTATTCTGGATTTAATGGGAATTGATAAACCAGAAATAATGACAAGACATTCATAACTTTAATATTGTTTTAAAAAAAAGTTGTTAAAAGAGATTCTAAAATTTGAATCTCTTTTTTTGTAATAAAAAGTTAAATATTCGCAAATATAATAGTAATACTATTATATTTGCGATATAATTTTTAATCAAAATTTTAATTTAAAACAATTATGAAAACAACACATAGAATTCTAGTATTTATTAGTTTGCTTTCGAGTCAGTTATTCATAGCTCAAACACCTACTGACAACACTAAAACAAAAAAGGAATACACCAACATCACTGATGCGTTACAAGAACCTGAAAAAGTATTCAGATTAAATTTGAGCAATCAAGATGTCACCCTAAAGCCTGAAGAATGGCTAAAATTTACCAATTTAGAATATCTCAATTTAAGTAACGATCATTTAAAGATTATTCCAAATGAAATTACTTTGCTAAAGAATTTAAAAACATTAGATTTGAGTGGAAACGATTTCACGATGCTTCCAACTGATTTATGGAAATTATCCAACTTACAAGAGCTATATCTTAACAACGATAAAAATTTAGATCTTAAAACGAATATTTACATTCTAGGACAATTACCAAAACTAAAGGAATTGCATTTGGAAGATGATAATTTGAAATCATTGCCTGACGACATAAAAAAATTGAAACATTTAGAAAGCTTGTACTTGAACCACAATAGCTTTAAAGAAATCCCAAAACAAGTTCGAGGATTAGATCACTTGCAATATTTAGATTTAAATGATAACCAAATCAAACCGTTAAGTCCTATAGAAGTTTTAAATTTCGGATTTAAAATACATTTTTAATTCATTAGAAAAATTGATGAAGCTCGAAAAAATTATTGCTTTACATTTAATGACATTCTTAATTACCTACTCTATATATAGTCAGGAAAATTTAGGAAGTTGGAATATACTCAATGCCACAATAAAAATAAATTCTAAATGGAGCACATTTGGGGAAACACAATTACGGAGTTTGTCGTTTTACAATAATTTTCATTATTATGAAATAAAAGCAGGTGCAACCTATAAAATAAGTAAAAATTTTTCTGCTACAACAGGCTTCGGATCCTACAATACCTACAGTGAAGGGGGGAATTTTGAAAATCCAATTCAAAACAAAGAAATAAGAACTTGGATACAAATCAATATGAAAAATCCACTTGAGTTTTTGACTTTTGAACACCGATATCGCGCAGAGCAACGTTATACTAATAATGGTTACCGAAATCGTTTCAGGTACAGATTGGGAGTACAAATTCCAATAAATAATAAAACAATAGAAGCAAAAACTTTCTATGTTTCTCTTTGGAATGAATTGTTTTTTACTAACAAAGAACCCTATTTCGAGAGAACTAGACTGTTTATTGGTTGTGGCTATGAGTTTAATAAAAATGTAGCGGTTCAAACAGGTTATATTTATCAATTTGATTATAAAATAAACGACGAAATTGGTCGTGATTTCATAAACATTGCTTTACTATATAATTTTAATTTATCAAAAGAAGAAAAAGAATACAATTCAAAAACATCGGACTAAATATAAAATCATTATGCAAACTATTTTATCCAACATAAAAATTCAAGTCAACCCAAAAATCTATGTCAAAGATCCTGAAACCTCAGCACTTGGCAAAAAAATAATACAAGAAAGTATTCAATTAATTGACGAAATAGGTTTTGATAATTTTACTTTCAAAAAGTTAGGAGAGCGAATTGGCTCGAATGAAAGCTCACTCTACAGGTATTTTGAAAACAAACACAAGCTCTTAGTTTACTTATCGTCTTGGTATTGGAGTTGGATAGAATACAGATTGGTGTTTGGCACATCAAATATCGATGACAATTTTGAAAAACTCAAAAAAGCTATCACAATTGTTACCGAAAAAATTCAAGATGACACCAACACAGAACATATAAACGAATCCATTCTAAACAAAATTATTATTGCGGAATTCACCAAAACATTACATACAAAAGAAGTTGACGAAGAGAACAAAGAAGGCTTTTTCTTGATTTATAAAAGAGTAATCAATCGTATAATTGCTATAATTAACGAAATTAATCCAGAATATCCATTTGCAAAATGCCTGGTTTCGACCATTGTTGAAGGAAGTTTGCACCAGCATTTTTTGAAAGATCATTTAAAAACCATTACCGATTGTAATGAAACTGTAAATCCATCTGATTTTTATATTGACCTTGTTTTAAAAATTTTGAAAAAATAATAGTATGACACCATTAAAAAGATTTTACGATTTACTTAAATTAGACAAAAAAGATGTGTCACAAATTTTCTTTTATGCCATATTTGCTGGACTAATAAGTTTGTCATTGCCATTAGGAATTCAAGCGATTATAAATTTTATTCAAGCTGGAAGAATCAGTGCTTCTTGGATAGTTTTAATTGTATTAGTAGTTTTCGGAGTGGCTTTATCAGGTTTTTTATCCTTAATGCAATTACGAATTACAGAAAATTTACAACAAAAAATATTTGTGCGTTCCTCATTTGAATTTGCGGCTCGATTACCCAAAATAAAATTTGAAGAATTATACAATAAATACCCACCTGAATTAGCGAACCGCTTTTTTGATACAATGAGCATTCAAAAAGGAACTTCGAAATTATTAATTGATTTTTCGGCAGCTCTTTTGCAAATTACTTTCGGATTAATTTTGCTTTCCTTATACCATCCATATTTTATTGTTTTTGGTATTTTACTCTTTTTACTGCTTTATTTTATATTTAAATTTTCGTATAATTCAAGTTTAGAAACTAGCTTGAAAGAATCAAAATTCAAATACAAAGTCGCCAGTTGGTTACAAGAAATTGCACGAAACAACATCAGTTTTAGAAACCAGCTTAATTTCGATTATGCTTTGCAAAAAAATGATAATCTCGTAACGGATTATTTGAATTATCGCGAAAAACATTTCAATATCATTAAAAGACAATTTAGCCAACTCATTGTTTTTAAAATGATTATAACAATGAGTTTGCTTTCCATTGGTGGTTTTTTAGTCATCAATCAACAAATGAATATTGGACAATTTGTCGCAGCAGAAATCATTATTTTATTAGTAATTAACTCTGTCGAAAAAATAATTTTAGGTTTAGAGTCATTTTATGATGTCCTTACTTCTGTTGAAAAAATTGGTCAAGTTACCGATATGAGTTTAGAGTTAGCAACTGAGTCGGATTATACCGATTGCTACACTAATATTTTGCTAGAAACAGAAAACTTAGAATTTAAATTTCCCGATTCAAAAAACAACATTTTAGATAGTATTTCCTTAAAAATAAATCAAGGTGAAAAAGTAGTAATCAATGGCGAAAATGGTTCTGGAAAAACCACTTTAATTAGAGTTTTATCAGGATTATTACACCAAACATCGGGTTCATTTTATATCAACGATGATAGTTTTAGAAAAATAAATCTCAATCAATACCGTTCACAAATTGGTTCTATTGTTCATAACGAAACCCCTTTTGAAGGAACAATTCTAGAAAACATTACTTTCAACGACCCAAATATTACAGATGAAGATATAAAATGGGCCATAAACGCTATGCAATTATCGTCTTTATTAAAAACATTGCCCGAAGGTTTGAATACAAAAATTTTTCCTGAAGGAAGACAACTTTCATCGTCAAACGCACAGAAAATTCTGCTAGCAAGAAGCATTATTCACAAACCAAAAATATTGTTTTACGAAGACCCAACCGATACAATGGACGAAGCGGTTGCTAATCAAATTATAGATTTTATAATGTCTGATAAAAACAATTGGACGATAATTGTTTCGTCAAAAAATCCGTATTGGAAAACCAAATGCAATCGTGAGATTATAATGAAAAACGGCGCAATTATTCAAGATTCTAAAATATAAAAGCAATGCTAAACATTTCAAAAAACAATACATTTCCGATTAAAACTCTTGAAAAATATAAAAACATCAAGAGTTTGAACCAAAGACCGCATTACAAAATATTGAACCGAATTATTGCTTTGGTTTCTATAATAGGAATACTGTTTTTATTTTTACCTTGGACACAAAACATTTCGGGTTCAGGTTCAGTAACTACTTTAAAACCGAATCAAAGACCACAAACCATTCAAACAGTAATTGCTGGAAAAATCGAAAAATGGTATGTTCAAGAAGGCGATTTTGTCAAAAAAGGCGATACCATATTATTTATTTCAGAAATTAAAGAAGACTATTTTGATCCTAACCTAGTTGAAAATACTAAAAATCAGGTGAATGCTAAAAAAATGTCGGTACAATCCTATGAATCAAAAGTAAAAACACTTTCATCACAAATTGGCGCTATAGAGAACGAAAGAGTTTTAAAATTGCAGCAAGCCAAAAACAAAATCAAACAAGCTGTTTTTAAAGTAAAAAGCGACAGTATGGATTTGGTAGCGGTGCGAACGCAACTCAAAATTGCCAATACACAATTTGATCGCGCAGTACAACTGAACAAAGAAGGTTTAAAACCCTTGACAGATGTAGAAGAAAAACGCCTAAAATTACAAGAAGTCGATGCTAAAATAATCACACAAGAAAATAAATTATTGACTTCAAAAAATGAATTCATCAATGCGAAAGTAGAAATCAATAGAATTTCGGCAGAATATTCAGAGAAATCATCAAAGGCAGAAAGCGACCAATTTACGGCAAAAAGCAATCAATATGATACGGAAGCACAAGTTAACAAATTAGAAAATCAATATGCCAATTACAGCATTCGAAACGGAATGTACTATATAAAAGCACCTCAAGATGGTTATGTCAATCGTGCTTTGCAATCTGGACTTGGCGAAAACATTAAGGAAGGAACTGCCGTCGTGAGCATTATGCCATCAGAATATGATATTGCTGTGGAGAGTTTTGTGGATCCAATAGATTTACCACTGATTTCAAAAGGCGAAAAAGTGAGGGTTTGGTTTGATGGTTGGCCGACAATTGTTTTTTCGGGTTGGCCCGATATGTCTTACGGTACTTTTGGTGGTGAAATTATTGCCATTGAAAACTTTATTTCTGCCAACGGAAAATTCAGAATATTGATTGCGCCTGATAAAAATGATGCAAAATGGCCTAAACAAGTAAGTATTGGTTCTGGAGCACAAACCATTGCCTTGTTGGATAATGTGCCGATTTGGTTTGAGATTTGGAGAACATTAAATGGTTTCCCACCCAATTATTACAAACCGAATACTGTAAAAGAAAAAAAATAATTATTCACCCCTAAATCAAAGATTTTTAAAATAATTCGTGAATTAGCGGTAAAAAATAACAAAATGAAAAACCTTTTTATACTAGTATTTATTTTTACTTTAAAATCGTTTGCTCAAGAAATTCCTAAAGAATTCACTTATAATGAATACTTAGGTTATGTGAAAAAGTTTCATCCATTGGTAAAAACTGCCAATCTTGAACTCAACCAAGCACAAGCCAATTTAATGATGGCGCGTGGTGGTTTTGATCCAAAAATTGAAGTAGATTTTGATAAAAAACAATTTAAAGACAGCGAATATTATTCAATTTTGAATAGCAGTTTCAAAATTCCAACTTGGTATGGCATTGAATTAAAAGCGGGTTTTGATAATAATGAAGGTATTTATTTGAATCCGGAAAATACTGTTCCAAATCAAGGATTGACTTCTTTTGGGATCAATATTCCGTTGGGACAAGGTTTGCTTATTAACCAACGAATGGCAGATTTACGCAAGGCTAAAATTCAAATTCAATTGAGTGATGCCGGAAGAAAATTACAAGCCATTCAGGTTTTATACGATGCATCGGTGGCTTATTTTAATTGGAAAAAGAATTTCAACGAAGTAAAATTATATCAAAACTATGCCTCTAATGCTAAAATTCGTTTTAATGGGACAAAATCGCTAATAGAAAAAGGTGACAAACCAGCAATTGATAGTATCGAAGTAGGAATTATCGTAAAAAACAGGTTATTGAGCTTAGAGGATGCAACTTTAAAATTAACCAAATCGAAGCTGGAATTATCGAATTTTATTTGGTTGGAAAATAATATTCCACTAGAACTTTCTGACGCTTTGATTCCTGAAGAGAAATTAGAATTTACGATTCAAGAAACATTAAAAACTAACGATTTGTTGGGTCAAGATTTTTCGATAGTCAATCACCCAAAAATAAACGCTTTGCAAAGTAAAATTGCTATTTTGACTGTAGAACAAAAACTAAAAGCCAATATGCTTTTGCCAAAAATAAATGTGGGTTACTCCTATCTATCTGAACCAAGCTATATCGATAATTACCGATTTGAAGATTATAAAATTGGTTTAAACTTTTCGTTTCCTTTATTTTTAAGAAAAGAGCGTGGCAATTTGAAACTGGCAAAACTGAAAGTTCAGGAAACTGTTTTTGCTCTTGATTTAGAAAAAGTGCAATTGACCAATAAAATTAATGCTCAAAGAATTGAAATTCAATCTTTAATAAAACAAAAAAAATTGATTGATGCTTTGGTAAAAGACAATTTGACGATGCTTACTTCAGAAGAACGCTTGTTTTCGTTTGGAGAAAGCTCTATGTTTTTGATAAATACTAGAGAAAATAATTTGGTTTCTGCACAGCTTTCACAAATTGCTTTGGAGAACCGTTTTTATATTTCCAATTCTGAATTGTTTAGAATAATGGCAAATCCGGATTAACAATTTAAATTGATTTTTGAAATTGAAATTAACATTGCTATTGAATTCGTATATTTGCACCTTTGAAATTGAAAACGCATAAAAATGATTATCCCAAAAACCCGTGAAGAAATAGAATTAATGCGTGAAAGTGCCTTAATCGTATCCAAAACATTAGGAATGATTGCTTCTGAAATAAAAGAAGGAGTTACCACTTTATATTTAGACAAACTAGCCGAGGAATTTATTCGCGATCATGGTGCTGTACCAAGTTTTCTAGGATTATACGGTTTTCCAAATTCACTTT
>NZ_JAYSSZ010000150.1:0-10807 GCF_043720215.1 Flavobacterium sp.
AAAAAAGTTATTTTTAAAAGAGATTTCATTTTCTAAAATTATTTTTATCAAATTTAACAAATGTTTTGTTATCTTTTAAATGTTTATTTATAAATTTAACAAAAAAAAACGAATTGTTTAACTTATCTTTTAATTATTATGAACATAAAGCTTCTTTTTACAACAGCTATTTTAATAACCTTATCGTCTTGTAGCAACGATAGTACCTCGGATCTTGTAACACCAACAAATAATGCAGTGACTATTAAGTATAGTTCAGACATTGCTTCAATCATAAACAGTAATTGCTTAAGTTGTCATGCGTCTCCGCCAGTAAATGGTGCTCCAATGCAACTTACGACCTACGATGATGTAAAAAATGCAATTCTTACAGGAGGTTTAATTGATAGAATTTCTAGAGCCCAAGGTTCGGGAGGAATGATGCCAGATGCAGGAAATAGACTCCCACAAGCAACTATCGACAAAATTATAAAATGGCAAACTGATGGATTTGTAAACTAATGAAAAAAAGACTTATCTTATTTGCCCTAATCCTCATGAGCTATTTTGCAATTGCTCAAGATAAAATACTAACAAAAACTGGTCAAATTACTTTTGAAGCCTCAATACCTTCGTTTGAGGAAGTTAAAGCAACCAATAAACTTTCGGCTTGTGTACTAAACACAAAAACGGGAGAAATTGCTAGTGTGTCTATGATAAAAAGTTTTAAGTTTAAATCGGCTTTGATGCAAGAACATTTTAATGAAAATTATATTGAGAGTGATAAATATCCGAAAGCCATTTTTAAAGGAAAAATTGAAGGTTTTGACATATTGAAACTAACCGCTCAGAAACAAGAATTTATTATAAATGGTACCATTGAATTACATGGTAAATCTAAAAATATTTCGGTTATCGCAAAGATGTCTAAAAATGAGAATGCAATTACTATAATTTCTAATTTTGTTTTAAATACTGATGATTTTAATATCGATTTACCATTTCTTATTAGTAGTAAAGTGTCAAAAAAAGTACAAGTTAATTTAGATTACAAATTACTGTAGAATTACATTTCAATTTGTTCAAATAAATTTAATTTATCTATATGAATGACCGTTTTTGTCTTGTCATTACTATGCTCGAACATTTGTAGAAACTTCGCGCCATATACAATTTCTTGAAAAATATAGGAGGTTCTAATAGCTACTGTATTACTAAACATTTCGTCGAAAGCCTTTAGAAAAACTAAAATCTCTCCTTTCTCATTTTCAAAATCTTCTTTAGAAAATTCATATAAAGGACTTTCTTCCGTGATATAATGAACTAGCGTCCAGCTTAATGTTAAAGAATTTATAGTACTATATTCTAAATCCAAAGGGAAAAATCGATTTACATAAACACCGTTTTCTTCAACTCTCATTGCCAATGTTAGTTTTACTTCGGCATCGGTTAAATTTGTATTTTTATAAGATGCAACACGCATCATTAATGCTTTTCCACCTTGAAAAGGAGCAATTATAGCATTCTCAGAAAATTTTAAATGTGCTTTGGGTTTACTAAACCTTCCATACAACAAACCAGTAGCTAACGCAAACCCTAAAAGCCCAGTAAGCGCTTCTGTAGCAGCAATAGCACTTGTTAAGAATCCTTGCGGACTTATATGACCATATCCAACTGTTGTAAATGTTTGTGCACTAAAAAAATAAGCTTGAGCAAATTTCTCGATTTCAGAACTGGCAACAATACCGTTTAGATGTTCTATACCAATAAAATAATATATGGAAGCAAAAATAAAGTTAACCAAAATAAAAACTGAAAAAATTATAATTTGAAATTTCCATGCAGGCAAACGCAAAAGTGTGTGAAACCAACTAATCTGATCAAAAAACGGCAAACCTCTTTTTTCAATATTTGCTGAACCGTCTTTGTCTAAAAACCGTCCACCATAATTTGCTGCATTAGTACCAAAACCAGTTTGGTTATCTATTTTAAGGTTTTTTATAGCTTTTTTAAATACTTTCATATACAATAATGATATTGTTGTAAATTTATAGAAATTTAATTTAACATTTTGAAATGAATTTTAAAAACTAAAATAGTCACCAAACAATTGTATATTATCTGTTTTTGTTTAACAATAAAACTTGAGTAGAAGCAAACCAACTAGTAGGTAAATTATTATCTAATGCAGAGTCTTTTAATTGTAAATAGCTTCCTTTTCCATTAGCATCTATTGGCCAAGGTTCCGTATTTAAATATTCGACAGTATCTATACAGTTCCCAAAAGCATCTGCTAAAATAAGCTTTTCGGTCTTGTTTGATAAATCTCTGGTAAATTCTCCAAATGGCTCAAAACCATACTTTTCTAAAAAAATAGCTGAATTGTTTACTAGAAAAAGACTCTCATGTGCTTTTAGCATCGAACCATACGGGAACTGATATGTTATTCCTAATTCTTTAAAATAAATACCAGAAAGATTAACTTTATTTTTACTTATATTTTTAATTTCTATGAATTCTTGATCATCAGAAACAATTGGATTGTAGTTAATTTTTGTAATTACTAGTTTTGGAATAATTGGTTTAGACAAAACCTTACAAATACCTATATTATTAGTTATCCAAGTAATTCTTTCATTTATAAATGCTTTAATATTTGCAATCTCCTTGGCATGATTCGGAATAGTTCCCCAAAGCTCATTTTCTCTAATTAGTGCCTCACTAATATGTGCTACGCTTTTATCTATAAATGAGTTTAAAACATAACCATTCATAGGTTTTCCTGGCAAAATTAACTCATTCCATCTTTGAGAAAGATAACAGTTAAAGGTTGGATTATTGTATAAATCTTTCCAAAATTCAGGACCTTCATTGCTTTTGTTCCAAAATTGCCAAACATTAGTTTTACTCCTATCTGCTCCATATAAAAACATATCGTTTCCAAAAGTTAAATTCATGTCCCAGATAGGGCCTGCGCGTAATTTTCCGTTTCTGTCTTTATGAAAAAACGTGCTGAATTGATACGCATCAGCATTAGAACTCAACTCATTTATGAGCATAAAATCTATAAATGAAGGCACATCAATTACTGATGGATATCCATCCTGTGGACTTACATTTCCTGAAAGTGCCGTTTTTGCTAATTTTTCAAACTCATGGTGTATATATAAATCTTGCTGATCAGTAATATCTTTTGGTTTTGGAAATACGTGAATAAATTTTGTATCGTCTATGATCCAAGCTTCTTTTTCATCAAGATTTGTCCTATCTACTTTTGTAATATATCCTCCAGAAACGTTAGGCATTGTAGTATCTTCTCTAGAAATTTTTACAATATTTACCCTATTAAGATCTGGTTTTATTTTTTCTTGCAAAAGATACAAACCTTTGTATTCGTCGTTTATAATTACTTCGCAAAAAGCAGTTCGAGTAGCGTAATCTCCCAGCTCTCTAGCTAAATTATACGATATATAATCTCTAATACCTGACGGATCATAAGCTAATGAGTTTAAAATCCAATCGTGTTCGCTAGGCATTCCTAATAGGCTTATATTATTTTTGTTATTGTTCTCAGATAGTATTGTTGTTAGTCCGTACGATTTTTTGGGTAAATCTTGAGAAGAAGAACCTCTAACTTCTATACTAATTCTTCCGTTATAATTTAAAGACTCAGCCTTATCTTGATCAGAAACATAATTTCTATTTCCGTCTGGATGACAAATTATTTTCATTGATGCTATAATTCTAGGCTCATCAATAATTTTTTGAAAACGATATGTAGTAGAATCTATATTAGTTCTAATAATTACGATTGGAAGATTACTATCTATTAAAGTCTGAGATGCAACTTTAGTAAATGCACCCAATAGTAACATCAAAATAATTTTAGAAAATGTGATAAACTTTGCAGAGTAGAATTTAATCATATAAGTTTATTTTTAACAAATGTACAAAAAATATAAATTTATAATCTCACTAATTAATTTATAAAAAATCAGTAAGTTTATAAAAACATTTATAAATAAATGTCATTTTATGAGTTAGCAATCATTGTAAAAGAAGACATAATTAAAACTTTAAGGTACGACTTTGTATATTTTTGCATCAGACAAAATTATTTTGAATATATATATTTATTGTTTATTAATAATTATTTGTTATATTCTTGATGTAATTTAAAATTTTTAATAATTATGTCAAAAACAAACAACTTCGTATTTTGGGGCTTATATATTGTGGCTTGGGTCATTTTTGTCGGCTTATCCATTGAAGCAGGAGGCCTTAATAGTAAAATTTTTTTTTAGTCTGTATAATCCTAAATTTGTCCAAAATCTTTATCAAAATTGGACTTAAATGAAATGTATAAAGGCAGTAAATTAGCTTTTTTCGGTGTCTATAGCTTTATTCTAATAAAAAACTCAAAGCTAAAAATTGGATAAATATGGATTCAAGTGCTGTTTTAGAATTGAGTCGTTATAAATAAAAAGCTCTAGAATACAAACTGAACTTATTAAAAAACTTAAAATAAATTCCCAATCTAAAAATAATTTAGATTGGGAATTAGTGTTTGATAAAAATATATTTTATTTACTCAAATACATTTTTCTTCTGCTATACAACTCATAAAACTGATCATCTTTCAAATCATCTATAAACAAAATGCTTTCTCCTGTACTTTTCATTTCTGGACCAAGAGCTTTGTTTACATTTTGGAATTTACTAAAAGAAAAAACGGGTTGCTTAATCGCATATCCTTTTAGTTGCGGGTTAAAAGTAAAATCGGTTACTTTATTATGTCCCAACATGACTTTAGTCGCATAATTTACATACGGTTCCCCGTATGCTTTTGCAATAAACGGGACTGTTCTCGAAGCTCTCGGATTGGCTTCAATAATATAAACGGTGTCGTCTTTTATAGCAAATTGAATATTAATTAATCCAACGGTTCTTAGTGCCAAAGCAATTTTTTTCGTATGGTCTTTTATTTGTTGCATGACAAATTCGCCTAAATTAAATGGTGGCAAAGTCGCATTCGAATCTCCAGAGTGAACCCCGCAAGGTTCAATATGTTCCATAATTCCTATGATATACACATTTTCACCGTCGCAAATAGCATCTGCCTCTGCTTCTATTGCACCGTCAAGATAATGGTCAAGTAATAATTTGTTTCCTGGAATGTTTTTCAATAAATCAATAACATGTTCTTCTAGTTCTTGTTTGTTGATGACGATTTTCATTCCTTGTCCTCCTAAGACATAAGAGGGACGAACGAGTAACGGGAAATCTAGAACATCGGCCAAAGCACTTGCTTGATCTGCATTTTCGGCTATCCCGAATTGTGGAAATGGAATTTGAAGCTCCGCTAATAATTCTGAAAAACGCCCTCTATCTTCTGCTAAATCTAAGGCATCAAAAGAGGTTCCTAGAATTTTTATTCCGTATTTAGATAATTTTTCGGCCAATTTCAAAGCAGTTTGTCCTCCTAATTGTACAATTACTCCTTCAGGTTTTTCGTGACGGATAATATCATAAATATGTTCCCAAAAAACAGGCTCGAAATAGAGTTTATCGGCAGTATCAAAATCGGTCGAAACCGTTTCTGGATTACAGTTTATCATGATGGTTTCGTAACCACATTCTTTGGCAGCTAAAACACCATGCACGCAAGAATAATCAAACTCGATTCCTTGTCCAATTCGGTTTGGTCCAGAACCTAAAACAACTACTTTCTTTTTTGGAGTAACAATACTTTCATTGTGAACGTATCTTTCACCTGTTGCTGTTTCAATTTCAGCCTCAAAAGTAGAGTAGTAATAAGGTGTTAATGCTTTAAATTCGGCAGCACATGTATCAACCAATTTATAAACACGTTTCACATTCATTTCGTCACGTAATTTATAAACTTGACTTTCCAAACAACCCATCATGTGGGCAATTTGTCTGTCTGCAAAACCTTTTTGCTTTGCTTCAAGCAACAAATCTTTTGGTAAAGTATCTATTTTGTATTTAGAAATTTCTCTTTCTAAACTGTATAATTCTTCATACTGTTTCAAGAACCACATGTCAATTTTTGTGATTTCATGAATTCTAGACAAGGGAATTCCCATGGCAATAGCATCATAAATCACAAAAACACGATCCCAACTTGCAAAAGTTAGTTTCTCGATAATTTGCTCATAATTTTTGTATCCTTTCCCATCTGCACCTAAACCATTCCTTTTTATTTCTAACGATTGGGTTGCTTTGTGTAATGCTTCTTGAAACGAACGTCCAATCCCCATTACTTCTCCTACTGATTTCATTTGCAGACCTAATGTTCTATCAGCACCTTCAAATTTATCGAAATTCCAACGAGGTATTTTTACAATTACATAATCTAAAGTTGGCTCAAATAAAGCCGAAGTAGATTTGGTAATTTGATTTGGTAATTCATCTAAATAATATCCTAAGGCTAATTTTGAAGCTACTTTAGCAATTGGATAACCAGTTGCTTTAGATGCTAATGCTGAGGAACGAGAAACACGTGGGTTTATTTCGATTGCTACAATATCTTCCTTATCGTCTGGCGAAACGGCAAATTGCACATTACAACCTCCGGCAAAATTTCCAATGCTACGCATCATCAAAATAGCCATATCACGCATTTTTTGGAATGTCGTGTCTGACAATGTCATAGCAGGTGCAACAGTTATAGAATCCCCAGTATGAATTCCCATGGGATCCATATTTTCGATCGTACAAATAATAACAACGTTGTCGTTTTTATCGCGAAGTAATTCTAATTCGTATTCTTTCCAACCCATTAATGCTTTGTCTATAAGCACTTCGTGAATAGGTGACATTTCTAATCCGTAGGTTAATTTTTCTTCGAATTCTTCTTTTTTGTAGACAATCGCTGCTCCAGTTCCACCTAAAGTAAACGAAGGTCGAATTACTAATGGAAAACCAAATTCTTGAGCAATCTCTTTTCCACGAAGCATTGAAGTACAAATTTCGGCTGGTGCCGTTGGTATATTTATTTTCTTTAAAAGATTTTTAAATTTCTCTCTATCTTCAGTAATTTCAATAGCATTTACATCTACTCCAATCAATCTTACATTAAAATCTGCCCAAATTCCTTTTTCATCTGCTTCTAAACAAAGGTTTAAAGCTGTTTGACCTCCCATTGTAGGCAATACAGCATCAATTTGCGGATGCTCTTTTAGAATTTGAATAATCGATTTGGTTGTAAGTGGCAATAAATATACATGATCCGCCATGGTTGGATCTGTCATTATTGTTGCTGGATTAGAATTGATAAGGATTACTTCGATTCCTTCTTCACGAATAGATCGTGCTGATTGTGATCCTGCGTAATCGAATTCGCAAGCTTGCCCGATTACGATTGGTCCTGAACCTATAATTAAAACCGATTTTATTGAATTGTCTTTTGGCATTGTGTAGTTGTAGTTAGTTATGTGTTTTAGCCCTGATTACTTCACTTGATTTTTATTTTCATCGGAGTTCGGTGAACTTCGTTTGAGATGTAAATTCTTTTTATTTTTTCTTTAAAAATAAAAAGATTGAAGTGAATAACGGGAAATAGCTTCAAAAATTTATTATTATTTATGAACAAGCACAAAAAAAAGGCGATACTTATAACAGTAACGCCTTTATTTATGATTGTTAAATCATTATTTTTTGTGTCTTGGTTCACAAGAAACAGTCAACTTATGTCTTCCTTTAGCTCTACGACGTGCAAGAACTTTTCTTCCATTTGCAGAAGCCATTCTGTCCATGAATCCGTGTTTGTTTCTTCTTTTTCTTTTCGATGGTTGGAACGTTCTTTTGCTCATTTTGTGTATCTTTAAATTCTTGTGTAAATATCTTGTTGTAGGTTTCTTTCAAACCGAGTGCAAATATACAATGATTTTTTTTTCTTGCAAGTGGTTTTATAAAAATATTTTAATTCTTTTACTATATTTGCAATTCATTATAAAAATACAATTATGTTTCATAGAAATATTAAGCTAGCAATTGCGGCATTGATTATATTTACTGGGATTTGGCAATTTACTGAAGGAAATATTGGAAATGGGATTTTCTTGATTTTACTATCTGCAATTCCTATTTTTCTTTATTTTAAAAACGAATTCATTCTTTTAGCATTCTTAAAACTAAGAAAACAAGATTTTGTTGGTGCAAAAAACTGGCTGGATAAGATTAAAAATCCAGAAACAGCTTTGGTGCAAAAGCAACAAGGTTATTTTAATTATTTACATGGATTAATGCTTTCGCAAACCAATTTAATTCAAGCAGAAAAATATTTTAAGAAAGCTATTAGTTTAGGCTTGAATATGGATCAAGATTTAGCACTTGCAAAATTGAATCTTGCTGGAATTGCTTTGAGCAGAAGAAGAAAAATTGAAGCTACTAATTTGTTAGCCGAAGTTAAGAAATTAGACAAACAAAACATGCTGAAAGACCAAGTAAAAATGATGAAAGATCAGATGAAGAAGATCTAATATCTGTTAAAACCATTATAAAATCACGCTATTTGGCGTGATTTTTTTTATATGTATGCATATAAACGAGTTTTTAAACAGTTCAACGATTATATTGACAATCAATGCAGTAGCTTAGTATATTTGTATGACAACATTTTAAGATATGAAATCTATATATACATTACTGATAAGTTTACTATTCGTTTTCTCTGGAAATAGCCAAGTGGATAAGAATAGTTTTAACTATGTTATAAGAAACAATATAAAGAAATACAATATTGAAAGTAATATTGCTTTTGAAAATAAAGACACCGAGAAAGGGCAAATTTTATTTGATTCTTTAGTTTATAATCACTTAATAGGAACTTCTTTTGAAGATTACACACTTAAAAGTTTCGAGAAAAGAAAACTAAAATTAAGTTCTTTCCAGAAACCTATCTTTATACTTACTTATGCTTCTTGGTGTATTCCTAGTAAAGGAGAAATTCCTGCACTAAATAAACTAGCTCAAAAATACGCTAAAGATGTTCAGTTTGTGATTCTTTTTTGGGACAAAAAACACGATGTTAAGAAAATAGCTAGAAAATTTAATCACAACATAACAGTTTGTTATGCTAACGAATCATACAAAAATGACGAAAGTATTGTTTCAAATCTAAAACATACTTTAGGATTTCCTACATCCTATTTCTTAGATGAAAATCTAAAAGTAGTCAACATAAAACGTGGTGGAGCGCAACCAGATAAAAAAAGCACTTATGTAAAAGCTTACACTATGAATTACAATGCATTTAGAGACGGTTTAGGAAGTTTACTTATTGAAAAAAATATCTCGAAAGAACAATTATCTACAAATTAATTATTTTTCAAAAAACATTTTTGCCGCTACAATAATAATAAAAACGCTAAAAATCTTCTTTAGCATTTTTTGATCTAAACCAATTGCAATTTTACTGCTAAAATAACTTCCTATCACAAAGAAAACTGCAATAATTAATGCATATTTCCAGTTTACATAACCCGCTTTGTAATAATTGAAAACAGCAAATGCCGTTACAGGAACTGCTAAAACTGCCAAACTGGTTCCTTGCGCTTGATGCTGACTAAACCCAACAAACAAAACCAAAAGTGGCACCATTATAATTCCTCCTCCTACTCCAACTAATCCGCTGAGTATTCCTGCTAATAATCCAATTATTATTAGCGAAACTATTATTGTCGTTGTCATATTGTTCAACTGTTTAGTATCCTTCTGTTGGAATTTCAATTTCATACTTTTTGTTTCCAAGGTTGTCTAATTTCTTATCACGCAACCAAGGATTATAATATTTTAAAATCTTATAGTTAATTCCTTGACTTTTTGCAAACGATGCTAAATTTGAAATCGAGCTGTCAAATTCAATTTTTCTAGTTGGAAGATTTTTATACAAATCTTTAGGTTGCAAATTGAAACCATAAATAGTTGGCTTTTTCATTATTTCTTTTAATGCTAATATTCTAAAAACATATCTTGATGTTTCTTCCACTAATAATAAATCATAATAATTTGAAACCTGTTGCGATTCTATTTGTTTTGCAACACCAGCCATTCCTCCGTTATAGGAAGCTGCAGCTAATGTCCAAGAGCCAAATTTTTCTTTTGCAGAAAGTAAATATTTACAAGCTGCTTCCGTAGATTTTTCGAGATGATAACGTTCATCAACAGATTCTGAGACTTCCATACCTTTTTCGACAGCAGTTTGCTTCATAAATTGCCAAATACCACTTGCTCCAGCTTTAGAAACCGAAGCTGTTATTAATGAACTTTCTATTACTGCTAAATATTTAAAATCATCTGGAACATTATTTTTTGCCAAAATAGGTTCTATAATGGGGAAAAATTTATTGGCTCTTTTTAGAATAAGAATGGTTGATGAATGCAAGTTTTCGTTTATGAGAAGTTCTCTATCCATTCGCTCACGAACATCATATATTTGTAATGGCGTTGCCTCACCAGCAAAATCTATAGCTTCTGGAAAATAGCTTGATGTATCTGTATTTTTAGTATTTGATGTTGCGTTAATCAAAATACCGCTTAATCCTATAATTGTAGCAACTAGTACTACTTTTTTTATCATTTTCATATTTTTATCATTAAAAAGTAAAAGTAGTAAAAACAAAAGTTTTATTTTAGAATAATTTCAGGCAAGTTCTCATTAAACCACTTGTATCTGTTAATAATCATAATATGAGTTCCTGATTTTACATTAATAAAATTGTTAATATTCTGAGAAGGAAAAACACTATCATTGTCACCATGAATATGAATTACATTTTCATCTGCAATTGTTCTTTCCCAACAA
>NZ_JAYSSZ010000151.1:0-30221 GCF_043720215.1 Flavobacterium sp.
GTGAACATACGTTTCATGAACATCTGGCAAATGATAATTTACTACATACGAAATTTCCTTTACATCGATTCCTCGAGCTGCTAAGTCAGTTGCAACTAATATGTTTATATGTCCTTCACGAAACTGATCCATGATTCTATCACGGATTGGTTGTGTTAAACTTCCGTGGATTGCACCAGATGAAAAACGATTTATCGCTAAATTCTTTGCTAATTTGTTGACTGCAGCCTTAGTTTTACAGAAAATAATACCTCTTTGACCTTCTTTTGAAGTTAAAAAATGCATTAAAACCTCTAGTTTTTCGATTGGATCTACTACAATATACTCGTGATTGATACTTGAATTCCCAACAATTTCCATACTTGCACTCACTTGTGTCACTTTTTTTGACATATAGTTTTGTACCAATTGCTTCACTGTTCCTGGCATAGTTGCAGAAAACAACCAAGTTTTTCTATTTTTAGGTAAATCGATAGCAATTTCATCTAATCCTTCTTTGAGTGCAGTTGCCATTTCGTCGGCTTCATCAAGGATTAAATAGTTGATTTCTTTGATGTTTATTGCGCCTCTTTTGATTAAATCTATCAATCTTCCTGGAGTTGCAACAACAATATGCGTTGTTTGTTGCAAACGTTCTATTTGAGGTTTTATTGGGATTCCGCCGCAAACAGAAGCTATAGAAACTTCGGGTAAATATTTAGCAAAACTTTCTAAATTTGTGAATATTTGGTTTCCTAATTCTCTAGTTGGAACTAATATGACAGCTTGTATTTTTGCATTATTTACGTCAACTAATTGCAATAAAGGCAATCCAAAAGCAGCTGTTTTTCCTGTTCCTGTTTTTGCTAATCCTATAAAATCATCTTGACTGGAAAGCAAAACTGGTATCGATTTTTGTTGAATTTCTGTTGGAACAGTAATTTTTAAGTCGATTAAGGCTTTTATGATTTGTTCTGATATTCCTAAATTGGTGAATTGTTTTGACATGATAATGTTATTTTATAAAAAAAAACGTTCTTCTGATGATGAAACTACTAGCCCAGATGGAAACGATATCCTTTAGTTTTTTTCTTTAAAAAACTAAAGATAAAGTGAACAGCTGGAAAAAGCTCCTAATCTTCTTCTGCAAATAATTTTTCTCTGTATTTTTTCCCTACTAAAAGTAATAATTTTACCTTATAATCTTCGACCAACCATTCGCGGTAGTTTTTGCTACATTGACTTAGGCATTTTGTATAGCGTTTCATACGACATTCGATATCATCTTGTAATTCTTTCGATAAATTCTTAGCATCTATAAGCTCTTCCGTATTATCTACACACATGGCAGCATGTTGGTCTAATGACTTTTCTAAAACTACTTTCGAACGAAGATTTAACGAGATTGCTAACTTATGTTCAGCATCAACATCAAAAGAAGTGTCTTTAGTGTTCATAAATTTTGCTCGTAATTCAGGTGGCATTTCGTATTTGAAATGCGTTTCAATTTCGGCATCTTCACGGAGATTATCTAAATAATATTCTGGCGATTTAAAAATATGTTGCCAATCTACGTTTTGACTCCAAAGTCCGAAACGAGCAGCATTATTTCCTAAATCAATAATAGTAAATTCGTCTTTATTTGGTAATTTTCGTGAGCCACGACCAATCATTTGGAAGTACAAAGTCAGTGATTTTGTGGCACGATTTATAATTATAGTTTCTACTGTTGGTTCATCAAAACCTGTGGTAAGAATTCCAACAGAAGTTAAAATGGCATCTGGAGTTTTCTTAAACCATGATAAAATATCTTTTCTATCTTCGGGAGTTGTAGTGTTATCAAGATGTTTTATTGGTAATCCAGCTTCTCTAAAAGTTTCATAAACGTACAATGATGTATTGATTCCGTTATTAAAAATCAAGGTTTTCTTTCCTTTCGATTTTTCTTCGTATGCATGTAATAATTTATTTTGCATATCGAGTTGCGAGTACAATTCGTCCGAAGATTTTACAGTATAATCACCGTTTATTCCTACTTTTAAGCTAGACAAACCTACGTCGTAACTGTAAGTTACAGCTTTTGCAAGAAAACCATTGGCAATTAATTTATTTATTGGGTCACCAACAATTAGTTCTTTGTAGTTTTCATACATTGGCAGCTTTATGTTAGAGCTTAACGGTGTGGCAGTTACGCCAAGAATAAAAGCATTTTCGAAAGAACCTAATAGCTTTCTAAATGAATTATAATGAGCTTCATCAATAATAACAAGTCCTATATTTTCTATTGAAAGTTTTTCGTCATTCAATCTATTTTTTAAGGTTTCAACCATGGCTACAAAACAAGAATATTCGTTTTGGTCTGGTAATTCCTTTACTTTTGAGTTGATGATTTTGTTTTTAACATCGAAACCTTTTAGCATTTTTGAAGTTTGCTTACAAAGTTCGATACGATGCGTTAAAACAACGACTTTTTTGTCATAAAGTTCTAAATAACGTCTTACAATTTCAGAAAAAATAACGGTCTTCCCTCCTCCTGTTGGCAATTGATATAATAAATGATAATTGCTTGCTACATTATTCATTTTATCAAAAATAGCATTAATATCCCGAGATTGGTAATCGTAAAGGACTTTCTTCTCTTCAATTTCTAGTTCTAACTCGTTGTAAGACATACTATTTTTTTGGATTTTGGCAAAAGTACGCTATAAAAAGGGTTATTTGGCAATTTTAATCAAAAATCGAACAAAATTAATACTCAAAGCGTTCTACAATGGCATTAAATTCATAATGATTGACCCAATTTTGGGTTAAAGTTTCCTCTTTGATAGCCACTACTCTACTTTTATAATCATTTAGAATTCCTTTTTCGATAAGGAAACTAATAGCTTGATTGAAAGAAACTAACATGCTTTTGTAAAACAATTCAGCTTTAATATCTTTTTCAGATGATAATGTTTGTGCAATCTCAATATTATATAACATGACATCAGCAATGATGTAAGAATCGACACCCAAAGTGATAAAATGTTTGATGTATTTTTGAGCGACGGAACGTCGCATCTTTGCTTTTTTGCCTCGAACTGGGAAATATTCGTTCGAAATTTTGAGTTTACATTCTTCGAGTAACTTGTCTTCTTTAGGGTTAAAAACAAAATCATAATAGGTTTTTACTGGAATAAATTTATCATATAATTCGAGTATTTGTTCCTGAAGCTGCTCTTTGTTAAGTTCCGAAATATATTTTTTTAAGTCGCGTTTACTCATTCTAGCTAATTATTATTACAAATGTAAATTACTTTTAGTTTTGATACACATAGTATCGAGGATAATTCTTAATTTCGCAATAAAATTAAAATTAAAAACTCAAAATGCTTAAATTTTTCAAATATCTTGCTCTTACAGAGGGAGTTTCTGCTTTATTATTGTTCTTTTTTGCAATGCCTATGAAATATATTTTTGCTAATCCTATTTATGTTAAACATATAGGAATGGCTCATGGAGTATTATTTACAGCATATATTATAGTTGCTACAATATTAAAATTTTCTCAAAAATGGAATATTAAAAAGTATATAGAAATTTGTTTGGCTTCTATTCCTCCTTTTGGTACATTTTATATCGAAAAAAAATACCTGAAAGATGCTTAAATTCACAGAAAAATTATTTGGTTGGTGTGATAAACTTTTAATTAAAATTGGTTTTAACGAAACCATTGCCTCCTATTTAGGTTTAATTATCAATTTGGTTATTCTTTTCGTAATATCTTATATAATTTATCTTGTTTTTAGATTTATTTTAGTCACTATAATGGCTATTGTTGCTAAAAAAACAAAAACAAAATTTGATGATTTATTAGTTTCAAATCAAACGGCAAAATATATTTCGCATCTTATTCCGCTAATTTATATTTATAAATCAGTTCCCATTATTTTGGAAGATTTTAATTCTTGGGAATCCGTTTTCGGGAAATTAGTCGGAATTTACATTATTTTATTGGTTTTGTGGATCATTAGAACCGTTTTTAATGCGCTTCGAGACCATCTAAAAACAATTCCTGCTTACAGTGACAAACCTATAGATAGTTACATTCAGGTTATAATGATTATCCTTTGGATGATAGGTTTTGTAGCTATTTTATCTAAATTATTTGAAATAGAAATTAGAGATCTTCTAACCACTTTTGGAGCAATTTCGGCCATTATATTGTTAATATTTAGAGATACTATTTTAGGTTTTGTGGCCAGTATTCAGGTTTCTGTAAATGATATGGTTCGTATTGGAGATTGGATCACTATGGATAAATTTGGTGCCGATGGTGATGTTATCGAAATAAATTTAGCCACTGTAAAAGTTCGAAATTTTGATAATACAACCACTACAATTCCCACTTATAGCTTAATTTCTGATAGTTTCAGAAACTGGCGTGGTATGCTAAATGCCGATGGAAGACGTATAAAACGCCATATTCTGATAAAATCCAGTAGTATTCGTTTTATTAAAGAAGAGGAATTGGAGGATTTTAAAAAAATACAACTGATAAAAACCTATATCGAAAAAAAGCAAGCCGATATTAACAAATACAATTCACAATATAATATAGACAAAACACTATCGGTAAACGGTAGAAATTTGACGAATTTTGGACTTTTCAGAAAATATTTAACCAATTATTTAGAAAATTACCCAAGTCTGAATAAAGATATGATATTGCTTTGCAGACATTTGCAACCAACTTCACAAGGGATCCCGTTAGAAATTTATGCCTTTACGAGCGACAAACGTTTTGAAAATTACGAATATATTATGAGTGATATTTTCGATCATATTTTAGCTTCTGTTGTTTATTTTGATTTAGAAATTTTCGAAATGCCTTCGGGGAAGAATGGTTTTACGGAGGCATAAAACAATTAATTACAAATTACACAAATGCATATGTTGGTGGATATTTTCGAGCAACACAATAGTAACAAGAATATAAATAAAAAAAACAATAAAATATGTTTGGATTTAAACACATAAAATTTGATGCAATGACTTATGTTTTGCATTTTAAAAACGGTAATGTTTCACGAGAAGGTCGTGGACTTTCATTTTTCTATTTTGCTCCAAATAGTTCAATTGTTGCAATTCCTATGGGAAGTAATGATTTACCATTTATTTTTAGCGAATCAACAAATGATTATCAAACCGTTACAATTCAAGGACAAATAAGCTATAAAATTACAAATCCGAAAACATTATCAGATGTTTTGGATTTTACTGTTCAAGATAATGGACAATACAAAAAGAATGATATTGAAAAACTTAATCAAAGATTAATAAATGAAGCTCAAACTGCAACTTCATCATTTATTCACGGAATTAAATTAAAAGATGCAATTCGTTCAGCAAAAACAATTGAAGAAAGTATTATTGAAGGATTGAAAAATTCTACTGCAATAAATATGCTCGGAATTGAAATTTTAGGAGCAAATATTTTAGCAATTTCTGCAACTCCAGAAATGTCAAGAGCATTGGAAACTGAAACTAGAGAAAAATTACAACAAGAAGCTGACCAAGCAATTTACGAAAGACGAAATTTTGCAGTAGAACAAGAAAGAAAAATTAAAGAAACCGAACTAAATACTGAAATTGCAATTGAGGAAAAACAAAAGCAAATTACAGAAAAGAAAATGGAATCGGAAGTAATTAAAGCTGAAAATGACAGGAAATTGAGAGAAATGAAATTGGAAGCTGATATTTCTGTAGAAAACCAAAGAAAACTATTAATTGAAGAGAAAACAGAAAACGATAAAACAGAAGCCGAAACTCAAGGTTATGTTATTGATGCAACATTGAAACCTTACAAAGATATAGATTGGAAAATCTTAACAGCTTTGAATAATAATCCTGATCCGAAATTCAATATTTCACTTGCTTTTAGACAGTTAGCAGAAAATGCAGATAAAATTGGAAACTTAAATATAAGCCCAGATTTATTAGATTCTTTATTGAATGAGAAATAAAATAAGATGAATATTGAATATGCAATAATTGTAAAAAATAAAACTCGACTTGAATTATTAATCGAAAGATTTAACACAAAAGCTCAAGCTAAATTTTACATAGAAAGACTTGGAGGAAACTTTAATGATTACGAAATAGAAAATGAAATTTTTCAAAATTCGTTACAATCGTTACAACTTCAACTTTCAAAAGTTATTAAAAACAAAATAGTAGAAAGAAATTTTGTTTCATCATTTATATTTTCTGAAAACCAATTAATTATTGTTATTGGACAAGATGGACTTGTAGCAAATACAGCAAAATATTCAAAAAATATTCCAATTATAGCGGTAAATCCAGACAAAGAAAGGTATGATGGTGTTTTATTGCCATTCGATACAAATAATTTTATTGGTGGAGTTGAAAATGTAATTTCAAAACAATATAATTCAAAAACAATGCGTTTTGCAGAAGCAAAACTAAACGATGGTCAAAGACTTTTAGCTTTCAACGATTTGTTTATTGGAGCATCAACACATATCTCAGCAAAATATAAAATATCATTCAACAATAATATTGAAGAACAATCTTCAAGCGGTTTGATAGTTTCTACTTCTGCTGGCTCAACAGGTTGGTTGAGTTCTATATTTAATATGTCATATGGAATAACAAATATGTTTGAAAAAAACTTAAAACCAAAAAGACCAAAACTAAAAGAAAACGAGTTGCTTTTTGCTGTTAGAGAGCCTTTTCAAAGTATAAGAACACAAATTGGAATTACAGCAGGAATAATAAAAACTCAAAATAATCTGATAATTGAATCATTAATGCCAACTAGCGGAGTAATATTTAGCGACGGAATTGAAACAGATTTTTTAAGATTCAACAGTGGCTCAATTGCAACTATTGGAATTGCAAAAGAAACAGCAAAATTAGTAATCTAAAAAAACATCCTCCAACAGAGGTTTTTACAAAATCACTACACTCTTTAACTACTTTATCCTATTCCTCACAAATTCTATTTCCGTTTTTCCGTGTGCTTTCGGTTTGCCATCGTCGCCTAAACTGACCATTGTTATAGAATCTATTGTGATAATCGTTTCGCAAAAAAAACTTGTATAAATTACCAAATTTTGGTACATTAGCAAAAAATCTAACTAATCTTAATCATGGGAAAGAACACATCTATATCTTTAGGTAATCATTTCGAAACTTTTGTCGAAAAAAGTATTTCAAAAGGTCGTTTTCAAAATGCAAGTGAAGTTATTCGCGCCGGACTAAGAATGCTTGAAGAAGAAGAAGATAAAATACTTGCTTTAAGAAATGCGCTTCAAGAAGGTATTCAAAGCGGAATTGCTAAAGATTTTGATCCAAAGAAACATTTAGAAATGTTGCAAACAAGCAAAAGAAAGTAAATGGCTAAATACTATTTGACCAACAAGGCTGTCGAAGATTTAGCAGAAATTTGGTATTATACTTATGACGAATGGTCAGAAAAACAAGCCAACAAATATTACAAATTCTTATTGGAGTCGTGTCAGGAAATAGCGAATAATCCTAATTTTGGTAAACATTATGAAGAGGTACAAAAGGATTTATTAGGTTTTAGAAGCAATCATCATATTATTTTCTTCAGAATTATTTCACCAAAAGAAATTGAAATCATAAGAATACTTCATGAGAGAATGGATTTAAAATCAAAACTCTAAATCAAAACCTCAAATAACAGCATTTTACAATATTGCTGTGTATTAATAGCTATTTTATCCTATTCCTCACAAATTCTATTTCCGTTTTTCCGTGAGCTTTGGGTTTTCCATCATCACCTAAACTGACCATTGTTATCGAATCTATTGTGATAATCGTTTCTCTTGTCATGATGTTTCGAACTTCACATTTTAGTATTAATGACGAATTACCAAACTTAACAACATCTAACCCAATTTCGATTATATCACCTTGTTTGGCAGAACTAATAAAATTTATCTCCGACATGTGTTTAGTAACTACTCTCGGATTTTCTAATTGAACTATCGAATATAAAGCCGCTTCTTCATCTATCCAAGCTAATAGTTTTCCTCCAAAAAGAGAATGATTCGGGTTTAAATCTTCTGGTTTTACCCATTTTCTAGTATGAAATCTCATATTTTAAATATTTTTAAAGCTTTTTCTATAATATCTTGATGATCGAAGGCTAAATTAGGTAATTTATTTAAAGAAAACCAAGCCACTTCTTTAGCATCATCGGAAGCAATGGCAATGGTGTTTTCTGGAACTTCTCCAAAATAAGCGACAGAAACCATGTGTCCTCTAGGATCACGAAATGGCTTACCAAAAGCACCAAATTGTTGCAACGAATCAATTTTTATTTGTGTTTCTTCTTCTAATTCTCGTTTTGCTGCGACTTCTAAATCTTCATTTTCATCTACAAAACCACCAGGTAATGCCCAACAATTCTGAAATGGTTCATTTTTTCTTTTTATTAAAAGTAATTGATTATCAGTCGTTTTTTTGACAATAACAGCATCTACCGTGACAAATATTTTTGAAGTTCTCATAATTATCTTTTCAACACTAAATTACTAATAACTTTTAGATTTTAGCCACAAATAAGCATCGATAATTTCTTAATTTTAAAAGAAAAACAAATGGAAAATCGTGATACAACAATTTTTGATTTAAGAGGTGGCACTTTAGGAATCGTAACGCCACAATCATCGGAAGAAGAAGCTTTTCAGAACATTACTTTGCGACCTATTTTAAAATTGCAAAACGATTTACTTATTCGAGTGTTTATTAACTATGCTCAGAAGCAAAAGAGTGTTTTCTTCGCCTTATCGCCCGAAAAGAAACAAAGCTATATCGAAAATGTGATTCAAAAAGATATAAAATTTAGAAATTCGCTAAAAGGAATGGTTATCGGATTTTTTACGGTTCATGAATACCAAGATTATATAAAAAATTCATCAAACTTAAACAAAAGAATGATGAATTTATTAGTGGAAAGACTAAAAAGCCAGTTGCAATTATTGGAAGAATAGTCTTAAAAATTACTTGTTTCTCGATTCTAAAACATTAACCACGTCTTGTAATTTGAATCCTTTTGCCTGCAATAAAATGAGATAATGAAAAAGTAAATCGGCACTTTCGCTCACAAATAGAATGTCGTTGTTGTCTTTGGCTTCAATAACAACTTCTATTGCCTCCTCACCTACTTTTTGGGCAATTTTATTAATGCCTTTCTGAAACAAACTAGCAACATAACTAGTAGATGAATTAGCTGTTTCTTTTCTCTCTCTAATAGTTTCTTCAAGTTTTAATAAAAAACTAAAATTTTGATTTTTAGATTCTTGCCAGCAATTATATGAACCAGTATGACAAGTATTTCCTTCTGGGTTTACTTGAACTAAAAAAGTATCATTATCGCAATCTAGTTTAATAGTTACAAGGTTCAAAAAATCACCACTCTCTTCTCCTTTTGTCCATAATCTATTTTTTGAACGGCTAAAAAAAGTAACTTTTTTTGTTTCTACTGTTTTATTATAAGCTTCTTGGTTCATATAACCGAGCATTAAAACTGTTTTAGAATTACTGTCTTGAATAATGGCCGGAATTAATCCGTCTGCGTTTTTTTGAAAGTTTGGTTTCATATTATTTTGTTTACTATACCTGACAGGTTTTAAAAACCTGTCAGGTATATATGATTAAATTCTAATTTTTATATTATTTCTATTTAATTCCTTTTTTAGCTCTAAAATCCCAATTTCTTGAAAGTGAAAAACACTGGCAGCCAAAGCAGCATCGGCATTTCCTACAAGAAAAGCATCGGTAAAATGTTGTATTGTTCCTGCACCACCAGAAGCAATAATTGGAATATTTACAGTTTGTGATAATTTGGCTAAGGCTTCATTTGCAAAACCATTTTTAGTTCCGTCATGATCCATCGAGGTAAAAAGAATTTCTCCAGCACCACGAATTTCGACTTCTTTTGCCCAATCGAATAAATCTATTTCGGTAGCTACTTTTCCGCCTACGAGATGTACTTTCCAATTTCCGTTAATTTGCTTGGCATCGATAGCAACAACAATGCATTGGCTTCCAAAAGCCGAAGCCAAATCGTTGATTAATTGCGGATTTTTTACTGCCGATGAGTTAATAGAAACTTTATCGGCTCCATTTTTAAGCAATATTTTGACATCTTTTACAGACGAGATTCCACCGCCAACAGTAAACGGAATATTGATGGTTTCGCTTACTTTTCGAACCAAATCGACTAATGTTTTTCTGTCTTCTTCAGTGGCAGAAATGTCAAGGAAAACCAATTCGTCTGCTCCTTCCTCAGAGTATTTATTGGCTAATTCTACTGGATCTCCAGCATCTTTTAAATCTAGAAAATTGACACCTTTTACGGTTCTTCCATTTTTTATATCTAGACAAGGAATTATTCTTTTTGTTAGCATTTCTTATTTATTTAGAATAAAATTTTCCAATTGTTTTAATGTAATTCGGTTTTCGTAAATTGCTTTACCAATAATTGTTCCTTCGCAACCTAATTCGGCTAATTTTGGTAATTCATCAAAAGTGGAAATTCCTCCAGAAGCGATCAATTTAATTTCTTTAGTTTTCTGTAAAATTTTAGCATATAAATCGAAACTTGGACCTTCCAACATGCCGTCTTTACTAATATCAGTACAAATAACATACTTAATTCCTTGATTTTGATAGTTTTGAATAAACGGAATTAACTCCTCATTACTTTCTTCTAACCAACCTGAAATAGCCACTTTTTCGTTATTGGCATCGGCTCCTAAAATAATTTTATCCGCTCCGTATTTAATAATCCATTCGTTAAATACATCAGGATTTTTAATAGCAATACTGCCACCTGTTATTTGATTAGCACCAGATTCGAAAGCAATTCGCAAATCGTTATCTGATTTAAGTCCGCCACCAAAATCGATTTTCAGAACCGTTTGAGAAGCAATTTGTTCCAAAATTTTATAATTTATAATTTGGCTAGACTTAGCACCATCTAAATCGACCAAATGCAAGTATTGAATACCGTGTGCTTCAAATTCTTTGGCAACTTCTAATGGATTTTCGTTATAGATTATCTTCGTATTGTAATCGCCTTTGGAAAGTCGGACACATTTTCCGTCGATGATGTCTATGGCTGGAATTATTCTCATTTCTAGATTTTAGATATTAGATTTCTGATTTTAGATTTAAAAAATTAAATAGAATTTGTTCTCCAATTTTTCCGCTTTTTTCTGGGTGAAATTGTACTCCGTAGAAATTGTCTTTTTGTAATGCCGATGAATATTCCGTTTCATAATTTGTAAAAGCAATGGCTTCGGCACATTTTGGAGCATAAAAACTATGAACTAAATACATATATTCGTTTTCAGAAATTTCTTCAAACAAACTAGATTTCAAATTATAAATGGTATTCCAACCCATTTGCGGCACTTTTACTTTATTGGAAAATTTAATAATATCGATATCGAAAATTCCTAAACCTTTTGTATTTCCTTCTTCAGACGAGTTACACATGAGTTGCATGCCGAGGCAAATTCCTAAAACGGGTTGTTTCAGCTTTGGAATTATTTTGTCTATTCCGCTATCTCGGAGTTTTTGCATGGCAGAACTTGCTTCTCCAACTCCAGGAAAAATAACTTTATCTGCTGATTGAATTTCGTCAATATTATTTGACAAAATACCTTCGTAACCTAATCTTTGCAAGGCGAATTGAATGCTTTGAATGTTTCCTGCTCCGTAATTTATAATGACTATTTTCATGTTATAACATTCCTTTTGTACTCGGTAAAATCATTTTTTCTGAATCTCGTTTTACTGCTGCTTTTATCGCTTTTGCAAAAGCTTTAAAAATAGCTTCAATTTTATGGTGCTCATTAGTTCCTTCAGCCTTAATGTTTAGATTGGCTTTTGCTCCATCAGAGAAAGATTTAAAGAAATGAAAAAACATTTCGGTTGGCATTTGTCCAATCATTTCACGTTTGAATTCGGCTTCCCAAACCAACCAATTTCGTCCTCCAAAATCGATGGCTACTTGTGCCAAACAATCGTCCATGGGCAAACAAAATCCGTAGCGTTCTATTCCTAATTTATTTCCTAATGCTTGTGCGAAAACTTCTCCTAAAGCGATGGCTGTGTCTTCAATTGTGTGGTGTTCGTCAACTTGCAAATCACCTTTAACAGAAATCTCCAAATCCATTTGTCCGTGGCGAGCAATTTGATCTAACATGTGGTCGAAAAAAGCGATTCCAGTATCAATTTTACTTTTACCAGTTCCGTCAAGATTTAATAGAATACAAATATCGGTCTCATTGGTTTTTCTTACGATAGAAGCGGAACGATTTTCGAGTTTCAAGAACTCATAAATTTTTTGCCAATCGTTGGTTTCTAAAGCGATATATGGGTTTAACTCTTCTTTTTTTACCGATATTTCTCCTGTTCCCAAATTAGTATCATCATTGATAAAAATAGCTTTTGAACCAAGGTTTTTCCCTAATTCGACATCCGTTAATCGGTCTCCAATGACAAATGAATTTTGTAAATCATAATCATCAGAAAAATAATCGGTTAGCAAGCCCGTTTTTGGTTTTCTAGTATTGGCATTTTCTGAAGGAAATGTTTTATCGATATACACTTTATCAAAAATTACGCCTTCGTTTTCAAAGGTTTTCATAATGAAATTATGTACAGGCCAAAAAGTATCTTCAGGAAAAATAGCCGTTCCCAAACCATCTTGATTCGTAATCATAACCAATTCGTAATTTAATTCTTGAGCAATTTTACTCAAAAAAGGAATACATTTTGGATAAAAAATCATTTTATTGAAACCATCAATTTGTTCATCGATAGTTTCTTTAATTATTGTTCCGTCTCGGTCTATAAATAATACTTTCTTATTCATCATACTAATTTTAAAACAGTTATTAATTTTTCATTTTCTTCTTTGGTACCAATAGTAATTCTTAAACAATTTTCGCACAAAGCCTGATTGCTTCTATTTCTAATGACGATTCCTTTTTCGATTAGTTGATTGTATCTTTTGTTGGCATCATCTACTTTTATCAAAATAAAATTAGCATCCGAAGGATATATTTTTTCTATATATGGTATTGAAACTAAAGATTCAACCATTTTTTTTCGCTCACTTATAATTTTTTTCACTTGAAAATCGAGTGTTGTTTGCTCTAATTTTTTTAAAGCCGCTTCTTGTGATAAATTATTGATATTATACGGTGGTTTTATCTTATTTAATATCGAAATTATTTCTGTAGAAGCATACAAAATTCCCACTCTTAAACCCGCCATTGCATATGCCTTAGAAAGTGTTTGCGTGATGACAAGGTTTGGATAATCGTTTATTTCTTGTAACCAACTTTCATTTTTAGAAAAATCGATATAGGCTTCGTCTATAACTACCAATCCGTTAAAGTTTTTCAACAATGATAAAACAGCTTGATCATCAAATGAATTTCCTGTTGGATTATTGGGCGAACAAAGGAAAATAATTTTTGTGTTGGCATTTATATTTTTTACAATATCATCAATTTTAGGTTGAAAATCAGTAGATAATAAAACTTCTTTGTTTTCGATAGCATTAATGTTGGCCAAAACACCATACATTCCGTACGTTGGCGGAAGCGTAATAACATTGTCGACATTGGGTTCACAAAATGCTCTGAATACTAAATCCAGCACTTCGTCACTTCCATTTCCTATCAAAATTTGATTTTCATTTATCTTATTTTGCTGCGATAAAAAACCTTTCAATTTCTTTTGTTGCGGATCTGGATATCGATTAATTCCATTAGAAAACGGATTTTCATTGGCATCAAGATAAACCATATTATGAGTAAAATCTTTAAATTCATCTCGTGCAGAAGAATAAGATTGCATATTTTTTATATTTTCTCTAACGAGATTATTGATATTAAAATTATTCATTTTCTATTGCTTTTAATCGTAATGAAACGGCATTTTTATGCGCTTGTAAACCTTCGGCTTCCGCCATGATTTCTATGGCAGAGCCAATGTTTTGAATGCCTTTTTTAGATATTTTTTGAAAAGTCATCGATTTTAAAAAACTATCTAAGTTAACACCTGAATAATTTTTTGCATAACCGTTTGTTGGTAAAGTATGATTCGTTCCAGAAGCATAATCTCCGGCACTTTCGGGTGTATAATTTCCTATAAAAACTGAGCCTGCATTTTGAATATTATCTATATAAAAATCTTCATTTTTAGTGCAAATTATAAAATGCTCTGAACCATATTCGTTAATTAAATCTAAAGCAATTTCATCATTTTCAACGTAAATTAGTTTAGAATTTTCGATAGCTTTTTGTGCGATATTTTTTCTTGGTAAAACTTCCAATTGCTTGTTGATTTCAATTTCGACAGCTTCTATCAATTCTTTTGAAGTCGAGACTAGAATCACTTGGCTATCGGTTCCGTGTTCTGCTTGACTTAATAAATCGGAAGCTACAAAACTTGGAATAGCAGTATCATCTGCAACAATGAGTAATTCGCTTGGGCCAGCAGGCATATCGATAGCAACTCCAAATCGTGTAGCAAATTGTTTTGCAACTGTTACAAACTGATTTCCAGGTCCAAATATCTTATACACTTTTGGAATAGTTTGTGTACCAAAAGTCATTCCTGCTATGGCTTGAATCCCTCCTATTTTTAGAATTTTTGTTACACCACACAAATTGGCAGCGTATAAAATAGCAGGATTTATTTTACCTAATTTATCTGGTGGTGAACACAAAATAATTTCTTTGCAACCCGCAATTTGAGCAGGAATTGCTAACATTAAAACTGTTGAAAACAAAGGTGCAGTTCCGCCAGGAATATATAATCCCACTTTTTGAATTGGACGCTTTTCTTGCCAACAATTTACACCTTCGGTCGTTTCGACTTCTATTTTTGAAGTTTTTTGAGCCGTGTGAAATTTTTCAATATTCGACTTTGCTAAAGCGATAGCTTGTTTTAATTCTGTTGAAACTAAATTGATTGCTTCAATAATTTCTTCATTAGAAACTTCTATATTTTCTAAAACGATTCCATCAAATAAAGAAGTATATTTTGTTACTGCAACATCTCCTTTTTGTTGTACTTCTTTGAAAATTCCTTTTACAGTTTCTTCTATTTCATTGAAAGATTGTGTTGGTCTTTTTAGAATTTCAGACCAAATTTCTGGTTTAGGATTGTCTATTTTATTCATTCTATCAGTATTAAATAACCATTTTTTCAATTGGACAAACAAGAATACCCTCGGCGCCAGCGGCTTTCAATTTATCGATTACTTCCCAAAATTGATCTTCGTCGATGACAGATTGTACACTACACCAACCTACTTCGCTTAAAGGCACCACTGTTGGGCTTTTTAGAACAGGTAAAATCTCTGTTATAGCCTGTATTTTTTCGTTTGGTACGTTCATCAAGATATACTTTGCTTTTCTAGCTCTAAGTACCGATTGAATTCTGAATCTTAATTTGTCTAATATTTCTTGTTTTTCAAGGGTAATTAGTGGTGAAACAGCGAGAACAGCTTCACTTTTCATGATGACAGCAACTTCTTTCAAATTATTTTTAAAAAGAGTACTTCCGCTAGAAACAATATCAACAATTGCATCTGCGAGACCAATGTTTGGAGCAATTTCGACTGAACCCGATATTTCGTGCAATTCGACTTTTATATAGTTATTTTTAAAATAATTTAAAGTTGTATTGGGATAAGAAGTTGCAATTCGCATCTTTTTTAAATCATCTAATGACTTGAAATTAAAAGATTTAGGAACTGCTACAGAAACTCGGCATTTTGAAAATCCTAATTTTTCGGCAATTTTGATATTTCCTCCTTTTTCGACTAAAATATTATCCCCAACAATAGCAATATCTACAACACCATCTATTAAATATTGAGGAATATCTGAGTTTCGTAGAAATAATACCTCTAGCGGAAAATTGGAGGCAGATGCTTTAAGTTGGTCGTTTCCATTGTCGATTGAAATGCCACAATCTTTTAAGATTTTTAAGCTATCCTCGTTGAGGCGACCTGATTTTTGAATTGCAATTTTTAAAGTACTCATTTTTTTTGTTTTGATTAAATATTAAGAATGAGTACAGTTTGGAGTAAATAAAAAACCCGTTTGATGTACTCAAACGGGTTTTAGAATATAGTGATTTACACGCATACCATTAACACTTCGCCTGAGAGCAAATATGAAAATGATGATGATGTAATTGATTTAGAAACATTTTTGTTTTTTTAATATGTTGCAAATATATGCTCAAATAAAAATAGAAACCAAATTATTTTTTATAATTCTTACTAATTTATGATTTGTTTAATCTTTATCTTCTCCTTCAGCTTCAGTATTTGTTGAAGTTTGTGTAGCATTAGCTCTAATTTCAGTATGACGAACTTCTCCACCAGAAGTACCTACTTGTTGTGCTAAAAAAACTCCTACAACAGAAATTACAACTGCTAAATAGGATAATAGATTTGCTTTTGCATGATTTTTAAGATTTAAATATAATCCTGCAAGAGATACTATGCCTAAAATATACAAAACTATAGCAAATTTTTCTGCTAATTCTTCGTGTTCATGAATAACCTGATCTGTTACTCCAGGAAGTTTTTCTGCTATTTCTTCAGCTCCTTCTCCTGTTCCCATACTCAATGCTGCAAAAATAGCTGCAATTATAAATAAAAAATAAGCAATGTTTTTTGCAGAATTATTCTTTAAAATTATACCTGCAATCAAGATTCCTAACCCAAAAATTGTTCCAATAATTGGAAAATGGTTTACTAACAGATGTAAATGTGCGTCGTTCATATTTTTTTATTTAAATATAGAAAAAAATCACAACATTCCGTTGTATTTTCTAACAAACCATTCTGTAGCAAGCGTAATTGCTAAAAGAATAAGCAACCAAATTGAATCTATTAAAGGAGATTTTTTAACTATTTCTTTCTGAACAGCTGGAAAACTTTCTTTTTTAAGTAATTCGGTAATTAATTTATCTACTTGAGTTGGGTAAAATATTTTCCCGTTTGTATTTATTGCCAATTGAGATAAACGGGAAACATCAGGATTAACAAACTGTTTTTCAATTTCGAAATCTAAAACTTCAAAATTACTTGAATACGAGGCTTTCGAGTTATTTTCTTTGACAGTAAAACTATAATTTCCTGCATCTAAATCTTCTAGATTTACTTTATATTCTCCATTTCCTTTTAAGAAATCATATATTTTAGTAACGTTTGTCTTCTTGTTTTTTAATTGAATGGTAAGTTGTGCATTTTCTTCAAATTCATAATTTTTATTAAAATATTGAGCAGAAATCTCGATATTTTCTCCAGAATTATAAAAACTTTCGTGATTTACAATCAGTGATTTTTTTGAAGCATTAGAAGCTAAAAACTGAATGATTTTATCCATAAAAACATCAAAATGTTCGAAAGATTTAGTCTTTACATGACTTTCTACACGCCATTTCCATATATTTTCTCCGAAAAGATAGGCATTTCGTTTTATTCCATTTTCAGCGAAAGTAAGTAATGGATTTTCAGTTTTAATATTTCTAATTTGCGATTGCAATAAAGTATTTACATTTCCTTTAATATCTATATTTCCAAACGAATTTTCTAAAGGTGGAAACTGTTCAAAACCAATATTATCTATTGCAAACGAATTAAATTGAGGATTAAATTCAGCTGTAAAATCTTCTTTCTGTCCAGACATTCTAAACTCCAATTGGTTTTGATATTGATTCAAAATTGCATAATCTGTACTTAAACCTGTAATCACAAAAGAGTTTAATTGTAGACTTTTATTTTGTTCTAAAACAGATTTAAATTCTGCATTAGGCTGATACAAAATTAAAATAGTATAATCTTGTAATGATTTAATTTGTTGTGGTTTAAGCAATGTTACTTTACGTTGCACATTAGACTCTATAGCTCTTTTTACAGCACCTAAATCAGGATGATTTATTGATGAAATTAGAGCAATTTCCGATCGTTGATCTATTACTTCAACAGCAAAATTGGTAACATTATTGTATTTGTTTTTCTCTGCTTCAGAAGTAGAAATAATAGCTTTATAAGTATGAACTCCTACTCTATCAGCGTTTAATAAAACTGAAATTTCTTGCGATTTTTTATTAGCAGAAAACGAAACAGTTTGTTTGTGAATGGTATTATTTTCTTGCTGAATACTAAAAGTGGTATTTATTGCTTTGTTTCCGTTGTATTGGAGAAAAACTTCAACAGGATATTTATTTTTCAAGAATGCATATTTATTTACATTCAACTGATTAATTTTTAAATCTAAAAAACTTGTTGTATCTCCTAAAATCAACGGATAAATCTGATTATTCTGCGGAAATGAATATACATAATCGCTACCAATAGTTTGATTTCCGTCTGATAGTAATACAATAGGAAAATTTTGATTGCGATATAATTCCTTCAAATTTTGAGCAACTTTATGAATATTAGATTGTTTTCCTTTAAAATCTAATGCTTTTCCTGAATAAAAATCATCATCAAAACTAAACAACTGAACATCATATTTGTCTTTCAATTGACTATTTTCGGATAATTTTTGAGAGATTTCTTTAGATACATTCTCTTGTTTTAATTCTGAAATTGATTGAGAATTATCTACAACTATTGGCAAAGGTGTTTTACTAGTTTCGTAAGTTTTTCTTGATATGATTGGATTAATCAATAATAAAAGAATCGAAAAAATAGTTATAAAACGCAACAAAGCCAATAAAATATTGACTTTGTTGTAGTTTTTATTTTTATAAAAATATTGATAAAACGACAATCCTCCAGCAAGTACTAAAGAAAGTAGTATGAGTAGAATTGTAGTTGTGGTCATATGTTATTATTTTGAATGTTGAATTTTAAATTTTAAATGATAAAAATATTTTCAATTCATAATTCAAAATTTATAATTCATCATTAAGTAAGCATTCCTCCATCAACATTCAAAACTTGTCCGGTTACGTAAGCACTCATGTCGCAAGCTAAGAAAACACAAGCATTGGCAACATCCTCAGGAGTTCCACCACGACGCAACGGAATACTTTCTCTCCAACCTTGTACTACATCTTCGTTTAGTTTAGCAGTCATTTCAGTTTCTATAAATCCTGGAGCAATTGCATTGCAACGAATGTTACGAGAACCCAACTCTAATGCAACCGATTTTGTAAAACCAATAACTCCGGCTTTTGAAGCTGCGTAATTAGTCTGACCAGCATTACCCTTTACTCCTACTACACTACTCATATTGATAATAGAACCTGAACGTTGTTTCAAAAATGTTTTTTGAATGGCTTTTGTCATATTAAAAACAGACTTCAAATTGACATCAATAACTTTATCAAAATCTTCTTCAGACATACGCATTAGCAAATTATCTTTAGTAATTCCTGCGTTGTTTATTAATATATCTGCTGTACCAAACTCAGCGATTACTGCATCTACAAAGGCTTGCGCTTCATTAAAATCGGCAGCATTAGACTGATATCCTTTTGCTTTAACACCAAGAGCGTTTAATTCTGTTTCTAAAGCCATCGCAGATTCAACAGACGAACTATATGTAAAAGCTACATTTGCACCGTGTTGTGCAAATACTTTAGCAATTCCACTTCCTATTCCACGGCTTGCACCTGTGATAATGGCTACTTTTCCTTCTAGTAATTTCATTTTATTGTTGGTTTTATTCTTTTATTTGATGTGTCAAATATATAATAAATACTTTTTGAAAAAAAATACATTTTTTTAATTAAACTTTTTAATATTTCTAAAGTCTTATAATAAAATTAACCAAAAACCATTGACCCATGAAAGTAAAAGACCTTTTATTCTTGACTTCAACATTTATAGTGTTATCATCATGTAGCAAAAGTGAAAATGAAGACGTCTATATTCCAATTATTGAATCGTATACTAATGTCGAAGCCACTTTTGGAAGTTCTGTTAACTTAAATAGTTTAGCAAATTATGCGAATCAAGCTATTCCAGGTTATATTACAAAAGATAACACAGCAGGAAATCCTATAACCAACAAAGGAGCAACATTAGGACGTGTTTTGTTTTATGATAAAAATTTATCCTCAAACAATACAATTTCTTGTGCAAGTTGTCACAAGCAAGCTGACGCTTTTAGTGATATAAGTGTTACTAGCACAGGAGTTAACGGAGCAACTGGAAGACATTCCATGCGACTCATCAATACTCGATTTGCTGTTGAAAGAAAATTTTTCTGGGACGAACGAGCTGCAACACTCGAAATACAAACCACACAACCTATTCAGAATCATGCTGAAATGGGTTTTAGTGGTACAAATGGAGATCAATCTATAACCGATTTGACTGTAAAACTAGGTGCTATTGGTTACTATAAAAAACTATTTAAATTTGTTTATGGCGATGAGCAAGTTACTGAAGTTAGAATACAAACTGCTCTTGCTCAATTTATAAGAAGTATTCAATCGTTTGATTCTAAATATGATATAGGAAGAACTTTAGCAGCAAGCGATGCGCAACCATTTACTAATTTTACAGCACAAGAAAATCAAGGTAAAAATTTATTTTTAACACCTCCTGTTTTCGATGCTACTGGAAATAGAACCTCTGGAGGATTTGGATGTGCCGGTTGCCATGCTGCTCCTGAATTTGATATTGATCCAAATACTAGAAACAATGGTATAATTGGTAATATTAGTGGTATTGGAATAGATATTACAAATACTCGTGCGCCATCTTTAAGAGATATTGTAAAAATTGACGGCACTACAAATGGACCTATGATGCATACAGGTGTTTTTACAAGTTTACAAACCGTAATAGGACATTATGGTAATATAAATATTGCAACGGGAAATACTAATCTTGATACTAGATTAATGCCTAATGGATTCGGACAACAACTAAATGTAACAGCAACTGAAGTAAATGCAACAATAGCTTTTATTAAAACACTTTCCGGAACTAATGTATATGTAGATTCTAAATGGTCTAGTCCTTTCTAAATCATACTTTTTAAATTAATAAAACCTCGAATTTAAAGAGAATTCGAGGTTTTATTTTTTTATATACAAGGTAAAATTATTCTATTTCAAAAAAGGAAAACTTTTTTTTATACTACGAATTACAATACTTATATTTGCGCCTCATTAATTACTACACATGAAAATTTCATATAACTGGTTAAAACAATTTATAAAAACAGATTGGGATTCTGAAAAAACAGCTTCAATGCTTACTGATTTAGGTCTTGAGGTTGAAGGAATCGAAAAATACCAATCTATAAAAGGTGGATTAGAAGGAATCGTTGTAGGTCACGTACTTACTTGTATTCAACACCCAAATGCAGATAAACTTAAAATCACTACCGTCGATTTAGGAGATAATAATCCAATTCAAATTGTTTGTGGTGCCAGCAATGTAGCCGCTGGACAAAAAGTTCCTGTTGCTACAATTGGGACCATTTTATACGACAAAGAGGGAAAATCATTCGAGATAAAAAAGGGGAAAATTCGTGGAGAAGAAAGTCATGGAATGATTTGTGCGGAAGACGAATTAGGTCTTGGAGATAGTCACGAAGGCATTATGATTCTTGATGAAAATCTAAAACCAGGAACTGCTGCTGAAACCGTTTTTAATATTGAAAATGATGAAGTTTTTGAAATTGGATTAACACCAAACCGTGCAGATGCTATGTCCCACTGGGGAACAGCAAGAGATCTAAAAGCTGGAATGCTACAAAATGGAACCAATATAGAGCTAATTACACCATCAGTTTCAAATTTTAAAATTGAAAAAAGAATCTTAAAAATTGATGTACAAGTCGATGATAATAAATTGGTTCCTCGTTATTGCGGTGTGACTATTTCGGATATAAAAATCGGAACATCACCAGATTGGCTTCAAAATAGATTAAAAGCTATCGGAATTACACCAAAAAATAATGTTGTCGATGTTACTAATTATGTTTTACACGAATTAGGACAACCACTTAACGCATTTGATGCTGCAAAAATTCACGGAAAAATTAGTGTCCAAAATTGTGAAGAAGGGACGAAATTTATAACATTAGATGATGTAGAGCGTTCTTTGAGCAATGAAGATATTATGATTTGTGACGAAAAAGGACCGCTTTGCATTGCAGGTGTCCTTGGCGGAAAAAACTCTGGAGTTTCAGAAAACACAACGTCTATATTTTTAGAAAGTGCTTATTTTAATGCTGTTTCTGTTAGAAAAACAGCCAAACGTCATGCAATAAATACCGATGCTTCTTTTCGTTTCGAAAGAGGAATTGATCCCAATATTACGGAATATGCGCTAAAACGTGCTGCAATTTTAATTTGCGAAGTTTCTGGTGGAGAAATTACATCAGATATTGTAGATATTTATCCAAAGAAAATTGAAGATCATCAAGTGATGTTAAATCTTGAAAAAGTAAGCAAAATAATTGGTCAAGAAATTCCAGACGACACTGTCAAAAATATATTAGCCTCGTTAGACATTAAAGTAAATAGTATTTCTAAAGTAGCGCTGGGGCTAGTAATTCCTGCTTATCGTGTCGATGTAACTCGTGAAATTGATGTTATTGAAGAAATTCTGAGAGTTTATGGTTATAACAATATCGATTTTACTCAAAAACTAAATGCTACCATTTCGCATTCTTCCAGAACAGAAGATTACAAAATCCAGAATATAATTGCCAATTTATTAGTTGGTAACGGATTTAATGAAATTATGGCAAATTCGCTTACAACGCCTAATTATATTGCATTAAGCGAAAGTTTGAATGAGACTAATAACGTACTTATTATCAATCCATTAAGCAACGATTTATCAGCAATGAGACAGTCCTTATTGTTTTCGGGATTAGAAGCAATTTCGTTTAATATAAACCGAAGAAACAACGATTTAAGATTGTTTGAATTCGGAAAAACATACCATAAATTATTGTCAGGAAATCAGGAAAATAACCATTTGACTTTGTTTATGACAGGAGATAAAACTTCGGAAAGTTGGACAAATCCACAAAAACCTTCCGATTTCTTTTTGTTTAAAGGCTATGTATTGGCGATTTTAGAAAGACTTGGATTGTCAAAAATCATAGCATCACCATTAAATACTGATGTTTTTGCAGAAGGAATGGTTTACGAAATGGGAAACTCTACTTTGGTTGAGTTTGGAACTGTAAAAAAATCGATATTAAAACATTTTGATATTAAACAAGAAGTATTCTTTGCCGATTTTAATTGGAATGCGATTATTAAGCAAATTTCAAATAACATTAAATATACTGAAATCCCAAAATACCCTGAAGTAAGAAGAGATTTATCCCTTTTACTAGATCAGAGTATTTCATTTCAGCAAGTATTTGAATTGGCTAGAAGAACCGAAAAGTCTTTATTAAAAGAGGTTAATCTATTTGATGTATACCAAGGTGATAAACTACCAAAAGGCAAAAAATCGTATGCCTTAAGTTTTATTTTACAGGACAATACTAAAACATTAACTGATATGCAAATCGACAAAGTCGTTGGCAAGTTAATTCAAAACTTCGAAACTGAACTAAGTGCAACTTTAAGATAAAAAAATCGCATCAACAAAAGTTAAACTTGGAAAGGACAGTCAATCACAGTCATTTTATTCTTAATTTTATGTCATAAAAAATTGTGATATGATACTTGAAAATATAAATATTGAAAAAGAGTTAGTTGCTCTTCAACGTAAAATAGTTAAAGAATCTAACATTATTGAAGAAGTAAAAAGTATCTGGCAGTCAGATACTATGGCACGGGAAGATATTATAACAAGAATTGAAAATAAAACGACAGTAAGTTCAAATCATTTCAATTTTGATTTGTTAGAAACCAACAAGATTTTTCATGCAAGCAGTATAAAATTAATTTGTATTGACTATCGATTGAGATTTCTAGATAGTAGTTTATTTAAAAATGACATACCCGCAGAGGCTATTACAAAAGTAAAAAAATTAGAAAAAGTACATCAAACCAAACTTGACGGCTTTAAAATTATGGCACCGTCCAAGCTGTTTAAACTAAAGAATGCTGACGACCCGTTATTATTTGTGCCAATGGGTAATGATTATTACTATCTCATTCATAAATGGGGTAATGATATGAGTCCATTGCGAAAAATAATGGTATTACCGTTGAAAAGCATGTCAAATGCCATCGTTACAATTATAGCTATAAGTGCATTGACTACACTAATACTTCCTACCTCAAAATTTGGATCTACTAATATTACTATGGTAAAATTCATCTCTTTCCTTTTTGTTTTCAAAAGCTATTGTGCCATTTTTCTATACTATAGTTTTTGGAAAGGCAAAAACTTTAATTCTCAAATTTGGAATAGTAAGTTTTACAACTGACGATGCCTTTTCTAAAAAATCAAAAAAATATTTACAATCCTTTAAAATCCATTTGCGTAGGCAGTTTGATAATAATCAATTTTAACAATATGTGAGGAAAAACCGTAATCAATTGATAGTATTTAGTAGTAATTTTATTCTTTAATTACCTAAAATTTTGCCATGAAAGAAGAAATTATTGAATACTATTTTGGTGATATTATAACTCCTTTGGGTAGGCCTCTTTTATTGGTGGTTGGTCAAGAATACGAAAACACTTTACGTTGTGAAAAATTTATCTTTTTTGAAGAATCCAATGGAAACCACATCCACATAGGAGAAGAAATTACAAGTTCTAAAATGGTTCAAGCTAATTTAAACCTAGAGAATTTCATGAAAATTGAAGGATTAGAACATGCCAAAAATATTATCTATAGAGAAGCCTATGCCGAAAATAGCGCACTAACACTTTCTAAAAATAAAATCAAAAAAATTAATTTAAGAAAGTCAAATCAAAATGCATTTCTATTATATATGAAAGGTAAATCGATGAATCAACTGATCTGGATACAAAGAAACACCCAATCAAGAAAATTAGATGAAATCATTGGACTTTATAAGTCATTTCAATCGAGCAAAGCAAATATCTATTGCAAATAGAGTTCTAATCATGTGCTGATTATTGCTTTTTTTTTAAAAAAATGATCAATATTTTAGCATGTTTACTCCCAAATCTATTTTCAAAAATATGAAGGAAAAATCACTAATTCAATAAAATGTCATTACATAGAATTATATATTTAAGCACGGCGGCAGATAATTTATCTATTGATGAGTTGAAACAGCTTTGGATAAAAGCAAAATCAAATAATGAAAAGATTAATGTTACTGGGATATTATTGTATATTGATGGAGATTTTTTACAAATATTTGAAGGTGAAAAAGAGATAGTCCAAAATCTTTTTGAATTAATTAAAATTGACAAAAGACATAAGTCAATTATCACGGTGTATAATAATACTATAGATAAATTAGTATTTCCTGATTGGTCGATGGCATTCAGTAGCACCGATTATAAAGAAATTCAAAAATTACAGGGTTTTGAAAATATTACAAGAAAAAACATGTCAAAAATTGATGATAAAACAGCAATCATTTTTATAAATACTTTTGTTGAATCGCATAGAAATGAAGTAGTTTATACATAATAAAAATATTAAATTGGTTTTCCAAGAACAAATTATAAGAATTTTACTCCTACTTTAACAAATACCTACTTTAAATTAAAAACTCCATATTTAACTGGAGTTTTTATTATTTTATGCATACATTTTCTTTCTTAATTCCTGAATTTTTTCATCTTCCAGATATTCATCAAAAGTGGTATAACGGTCTATCACTCCTTTTGGTGTAATTTCTAACACACGATTAGCAACAGTTTGTGCAAATTCGTGGTCATGTGTGGTAAATAATATAGAACCTTTAAAGTTTTTTAACGAATTGTTAAACGCTGTAATTGACTCCAAATCCAAGTGATTTGTAGGTTCATCGAGCATCAATACATTGGCACGCATCATCATCATACGAGATAGCATGCAACGCACTTTTTCTCCTCCAGACAAAACACGACCCGTTTTTAAGGCTTCTTCTCCTGAGAAAATCATTTTTCCAAGGAAACCACGCACATAAACTTCGTCACGTTCTTCTTCGGTTTTTGCCCATTGGCGCAACCAGTCTACAAGTGTCAAATCGTTTTCGAAAAAACTATGATTGTCTGCAGGCAAATACGACTGATTGGTTGTAATTCCCCAATCGAAAGTACCAGAATCGGCAGTCATATTTCCGTTTAATATTTCGTAAAAAGCAGAAGTAGCACGAGAGTCTTTCGAAAAAATAACCACTTTATCTCCTTTTGCCATATTCAAATCTACATTTTTGAATAAAACTTCTCCATCTATCGAAGCACTTAAGTTTTCAACATTCAAAATCTGATCTCCAGCCTCGCGTTCGGTATCAAAAATAATGGCTGGATAGCGACGTGATGATGGTTTTATATCGGATAAATTTAATTTATCGATCATTTTTTTACGAGAAGTCGCTTGCTTAGATTTAGCAACATTGGCACTAAAACGACGGATAAATTCTTCTAATTCTTGTTTCTTTTCTTCGGCTTTCTTATTTTGTTGTGCTCTTTGTTTTGCTGCTAACTGAGACGATTCATACCAGAAAGTATAGTTTCCTGAATAATGGTTTATTTTACTGTAATCGATATCGGAAACGTGTGTACAAACTGAATCTAAAAAGTGTCTGTCGTGAGAAACTACTAAAACTGTATTTTCGTAATTTGCTAAGAAATTTTCTAACCAACCTATGGTTTCAAAATCCAAGTCATTGGTCGGCTCATCCATAATCAAAACGTCAGGATTACCAAATAAAGCTTGAGCTAAAAGCACACGCAATTTTAGCTTCCCTTCCATATCGCCCATTAATGTGTACTGATAATCGGCAGAAATCCCAAGATTTGAAAGCATTGCACCCGCATCAGATTCTGCATTCCAACCATTCATTTCTTCGAAACGAACTTGCAACTCTCCTATTTTGTCAGCATTCTCATCAGTATAATTAAGGTATAATTCGTCCATTTGACTTTTTACATCAAACAACGTTTTATTTCCCATCATTACTGTTTCTAACACCGTTTTATCATCAAACATATTGTGATTCTGGTTTAGAACAGACATACGTTTTCCTGGCTCTAGAATAACACGACCCGATGTTGGATCTATTTCTCCAGCAATTATTTTAAGAAAGGTTGATTTTCCAGCACCGTTTGCTCCAATAATTCCGTAGCAATTACCTTGTGTAAAGGTTGTATTTACTTCGTCGAATAAAATTCGCTTACCAAATTGTACTGATAAATTTGAAATTGTTAACATTGATATATTTTTTATAAAAGTGTTGCAAAAGTAACAAAAATAGTGGAGTTTTGAGGGTAATATTTTACAATATCTCTAAGTTTAATTTAACTGTCTATTAACAGGATTATATCAATTATAAAAATATATTTGTTTATCATAAATACAACTCAATGATTGCCTATTTTAAAAAAATACTCTTTTTACTTCCTATTACTTCTATTACACTTTTATGTTCTTGTAAGCAAGAAACAAAAGAAGAAGGTTCTAAAGCCTATTTTGGTGGAGAAATAATAAATCCTAACTCGAAATTTGTCTACTTATGTAAAGACAATGAGGTTATCGATACTATCGAGTTGGATGCTAAAAATAGGTTTCTAAAAACATACGAAACTCTTGAGCCTGGCATGTACACTTTTAAGCACGAGCCTGAATACCAACAAATTTACTTTGAAAAGAATGATAGTTTAATGATTCGTTTAAATACGAACGAGTTTGATAATTCTCTTACATTTTGTGGTCGTGGTGACGAAAAAAACAACTTCTTAATTGAGCTTTTCTTAAAAAATGAAGAGGATAAAAACGCATCGTTTGATTTATATGACAAAGATTTCAAAACTTTCTCAAAAGCTACTGATAAAAATTACAATGCGTGCAAGTCATTCTATTTAAGAAGACAAACGGAAGTGGGTTGGGACGAAGATTTCGATTTATATGCAAAAGCCATGTTAGACATGCATTATTTTGCTAAAAAAGAAATGTATCCCTTTGTACACGAACGTCGTACAAATGAAAAAATCTGTAAGTTTTTACCAAACAATTATTACGACTTTAGAAAAAAAATTGATTTTAATAACGAGAAATTAACTAGTTTTTCTCCGTTTGTTCGTTATTTAACTTCGATGTTAAATAATGTAACTTGCAAAGACAATGATGAGAAATCATTAGAAAATAATATTAAAAAATTGCATGTTGCCGATTCATTATTTACAAATGTTAAAATAAAAAATTCTATTTTAAATAATATTGCTTTTATGTATTTGCTGGAGGATCAGAATATGATGAATAATAAAGCCTTCCTTGATAAATACTTTAAATTATCAACTGATAAAGATAAACAAAAAGAAATCAAGAAAATCGAAGAATCAATTCAGCATTTATCTCCTAATAAATTATTACCAACTATTGATTTAGTCGATGCCAATGGCAAACTTGTTTCGATAAACAATTTATTTACAAAAAATACAGTTGTTTTCTTTTGGACTTCTGAAGCAAAATCTCATCTAGAATTAGCACATCAGAGAGCAACAGAATTGAAATTAAAATATCCAAATTGGGATTTTTTAGCAATAAACATAGATGATTCTGACAAACAATGGCAAAACTTATTGACTAAATATAATTTTAAAAACACAACTGAATTACACGCCACGAATTTTCAAGATATTAAAGACAAATGGGTTATCACTAAGATTCATCGTGTGATGCTTATTAATGTTGGAGGAACTATCAAAAATGGTTTTGTGAGTTTGTTTGATGCAATCTTTGAGAATTATTTGAAATAGGAATTCGTCCATTAGATATTAGTTAGCGGCAACCTTGATTAGTAGTAATCGATAGCGTGTGACTGCCAACGGATAAACTAATTAAAAAAATATCAATATGCAAACAGATTGGAGGTTTTGGGTTTGCTTTAATGTTTTTGTAATCCTAATGCTTGCATTAGATTTGGGACTATTTAACCGTAAGGCGCATGTAATAAAAATCAAAGAAGCAATGATTTGGTCTGGTGTATGGATTGCACTGGCATTGTGTTTTAATGTTCTTCTTTATTATTGGCAAGGTGAGGCAAAAGCATTGGAATTTTTTACTGGTTATGTGATTGAAAAATCATTGAGCGTTGATAATATTTTTGTGATTGTTTTGATTTTTTCTTATTTCAAAACTCCCTCGATTCATCAGCATAAAATTTTATTTTGGGGAATCATCGGAGCATTGATAATGAGAGCTATTTTTATTTTTGCAGGAATTGCATTGCTCGAAAAATTTCATTGGATGATTTATATTTTTGGAGCAATACTTATTTTCACAGGATATAAAATGCTGGTGCAAAAAGAGAAAAAAATTGAACCCGAAAAAAATCCTGTAATAAAACTATTCAGACGCATAATACCAATGACCCATGAATTACATGGTGGTAAATTTTTCGTAAAACTAAACAAAAAACGCTATGCCACGCCATTATTTTTAGTATTAGTGGTGGTTGAAACTACGGATTTAATTTTTGCGGTGGACAGTATACCTGCAATCTTAGCTATTACTCAAGACCAGTTTATTGTATATACATCAAATGTATTTGCCATACTTGGCTTGCGCTCTTTGTATTTTGCTCTTGCCGGAATGATAGATAAGTTCAGATTTTTATCTGTAGGACTTGCATTGATACTAATGTTTGTTGGATTGAAAATGTTGATAATGGATTTTTATAAATTACCTATACTAATTGCATTGCTGGTTATAATTATAATTTTGATAATTAGCATCGTTGCATCCTTAATTTTTAAAATAAAAAATGTCGACACACCTTAGAATGAGAAGCAAAGTAATCTATAACACAGGTTCATACTATTGCGGATTTTGGGCTTAATTTAAAGTTTGTTTTGTATCTTTCTTTGATACCAATGATAAACCAAAAATATCAACGCTTTATTAATAGAAGTAAAGCCTGTGAACGTTAAAAAATAAAAAAAACAATTTCAATATAACTGAAATTGCTTTTTTTATTATAAATGTGTCTTGTCCTAAAATGGCGATACATAAATTCATCGTTATGGAAAACACCCAGGAACCTCGCTATGTAAAGCGTACTCAAAAAGACTACAGTATGTCT
>NZ_JAYSSZ010000152.1:0-3808 GCF_043720215.1 Flavobacterium sp.
CAAGTATTGTGCTTTAGTCATTGCGACGAAGGATCAATCACATTATAAGTTACAAAATGATGATTCAAAAATTCAAAGTTCTCATTAAACGAACGAATTAATTCTAATTTCTTTTCTCTTCTCCAACCTTTAATTTCTTTTTCTTTAGCAATAGCTTGCTGTACCCAAGTATATTTCTCATAATACACCAAGAATTCAATATTATATTTCGAAGCAAAGGTTTTAATTCCTTTTTCAATATTTTCTTTATGCTGCTCCAACCTTTGTTTTAAATTATTTGTCATCCCAACATAATAAGTAGACCTGTATTTATTGGTAATAATATAAACATAATAAGTGTGGTGACCTTCGTTATGCTCAAACATAATATTTTCCATGTTTTACTTTTTCTTTAGTCCTTTTGTCTTTTTGTCTTTTGTCTTTTGTCTTTTGTCATTCCGACGAAGGAGGAATCACATTATTTTTTTTTTGTCATGCTGACGCAGGAAGCATCACATCCAGTAGGATTTGCGTGATGCGATTTCTCCTCCGTCGAAATGACAAACATCGTGCTTTTGTCATACTAACGTGCCTTGATAGCGCGGATTTGCACCCAAGGTTTACACCACTCACCTACCTAACAAACACAACAAAGCCTTCAGGAATCACATCCTTCATCTTCGCAAACTGAAGTGATAAAGCGCCTTCCTGAATGTCGTCAAGCAACCATTGTCCATTGTTATATTCAAAAAACCAAACATACTCTACATCCTGATAGCCATCCTTGCCTTGCACAATTTGCTTTGTATCTCGATCCATTAGATAATCTTCTACTTCAAGCTCAATACAAACAGCAATGCGCGAACCTTCCCAATTCTCCTCTGAAGTAAGCTCCAGATAAACAGGCTTCATTTTGCCTAAAGTCTGCAAGCGACTAACGTTTTTTAAATTTTCTCTTTTCCATTGCTCTAAATAAACCAATTGCTGGTTTTGCCAAAACCAATGGTTGACATAGTTTTTTACTTCCGCCATATCTTCATTTGTCCAAGCGTTATAGACTCTTCTTATAATGTTGGAAAATTCCTTTTCCAGTTGCAGCCACGAAAGCGCCTTGTTGTTAACGGCAAGTTGATTCAGGATTTTCTTAATTTTTCGTGCCTTACGATACTCCACAAAGCGTATGTATAAAATTAATGGCAAGAAAATGATAACCAGTGCAGCCAAAAGAAGCTTACCCCAAAACGTTTTAAATAATCCTTTAGCGACATAACCTCCTGGTCCAGCATATATGGGGTCAACCCAAAAAAGTAAGGTTACAACTAGTACGATTAAAATGATTTGTTTTTTTGTCATGTTTTCTATTTTTTTAATAAGTTCATTATTTTAGTTTTTATCTTTTTCTCATTACTGTAATTGTTCAGTAGGACCAATACTAAATTTTTTTAAAAAGAGAAATAATTTTTTTAACAATAGCTATTAAAAATAAAGCAAATATTCCGCCTATTACGCCAAAAATAAATTCTTTGATAATGCTTGGCCACTCTGGTAAAATGTGGTGTAAATAGTCAATATTGTGCGCAAATATACCGCCCGACACAAGTAATAATGCTATGGTTCCTGCCACAGAAAATATCTTGATGACAATGGGTAGGGCATTTACTAATAACTGACCCAATGCATTTAAAAATCCTTTTTTATCCGATTTTTCAATCAGCTTAAATCCAAAATCATCCATACGAACAACCAGTGCTACAATACCATAAACACCTGCCGTAGCTAGTAAGGAAACAACTGATAAGGTTAATATTTGTACAGTTAAATTTTTGTTTAAAACGGTACTTAAAGAAATAATTACTATTTCAACAGAGAGAATAAAATCGGTGGTCACAGCTGATTTTATTTTTACTTTTTCCAATTCAGCATCTTCTTTAATTACTCCAACTTCAGGTTGATTTGCAGGTTGATTTTTATGAAAGAAGTATTCTGCAATTTTTTCTACACCTTCAAATGCGAGGTAAAAACCTCCTAGTATTAGTATTACTATTATGGCAGCGGGTAAAAATATATTTAGCAATAACGTTACAGGCACAATAATTAACTTATTGACAAATGAACCTTTTGTAATAGCCCATAAAACAGGGATTTCTTTGGATGATACAAAGCCCGTTGATTTTTCGGCATTCACGGCCAAATCATCACCAAGTATTCCTGCTGTTTTTTTTGTAGCAAGCTTGACATTAATTGCAACGTCATCCATCAAGGCAGCTATGTCGTCTAAAATTGTAAAAAAACCTGAGGCCATATTGGTATAAAATTTATTTTGATTATAAAGTAAGGTATTTTTGTTAAATAGTAGAGTATGGTATTTAAATTAAATATTTTGTCGAAGTAGTGTCGTCCTACCACCATTGGCTATAACGTCTTAGTGCTACACGAGGTTTGGGACTAAATTAAACCAATTATTCGGATTAACAAAATTCTCACAAATACAAACCAATTTTTCCATTTAGCCAAATCTCCTGATAGCGCGGATTTGCACCCGAGGCTTTAGCCGAACTGACGAAGTAATCGGCGCTAAAGGAGTTGTTGTATTTGTCATGCTGACGCAGGAGGAATCACATTCAGTTACATTTACTTTATGCGATTTCTCCTCCGTCGAAATGACAAGGATTGTGCTTTTGTCATGCTGACGAAGGAAGCATCACATTATCATTTTCTTGTTTTATTTTCTTTATGTGATGCTTCCTGCGTCAGCATGACAAACATCGTGGTTTTGTCATACTAACGCAATATACCACACAATTTAAAAACCCCAAATCACATGAAGTGGTTTCTCCATCCAAGGAAATTTGATAATCGAGAAAGAAAAAGGGAATCGATTCAGTAGCACATCATAAGCTCTTTTTTCCACAGTGAGCTCCCATCGGTCTTCCCGTTCTTGTAGCAAACCATCACGTACCAGCCAGTTGCGGCTAAAACCATCGACGGTAGATTCCCCTATAGACGACCAATGTGAAATAACCGCTTTAATCATACCGTCTAATAACTGTTTTTCGGCTTCAGAAATTGTGATACCTGTTGGAACCGTTTGTGTTAAAGGCAATCCGCATAGCACTTTGTTCAAAGGTAAATAGGCTTCTTCGGTGATGCTTAAACCAGTCACGAGGTACTGTAAATAATGCACCGCTTTACTTTGGTTTTCGGCACTGGTAAATTGCTTGTTGGCTGTAAGATGCAGTCGTTCGAACAACATGTCGAAGTAATTGTTCAGTATAACCAGTCCTGCATTTTTTATAGCTATAGCTTCACTATTTTGGATAGTAGAAGAAGGAATTTGCCCATTTTTATTTGTAGTCATAGGTGGGAATTATCAAGGAGTTATTCGATTTCAATTTAGACTATTATTTTTAAACCGATTTAGTGCAATTATACTGTTTTACTAATTTTTGTATCATAAAAATACCCTGTATAAATCTTCGCTAACTGGGAGCTTTGTCATGCTGACGCAGGAAGCATCACATTCAATTGCGTTTTCTTAATGCGATTTCTCCTTCGTCGAAATGACAACTGCAACCCCTTCTTTTATGATTAGCTCTACTTGATAGGAAACTCCTGATGTTGTTAAAAATTTTGCCATTTTAATTAATCATTACTTCCTAAAAAGTAAATTGGGTGTAAGGGTAATAGTATTTTTTGTTCATCATCCATTTTTGAGTAATATTCTTGCCATAAAGAAGTAAATCGATTAAAATCGATTAATTCAATGTGCTCTCTTGACTCTCTGGCTTCTTTTACAGCAGGTTTTGAGAAGCTTCCTGAAGTTACAAAA
>NZ_JAYSSZ010000153.1:0-30188 GCF_043720215.1 Flavobacterium sp.
CATTAATAAAATTGTTAATATTCTGAGAAGGAAAAACACTATCATTGTCACCATGAATATGAATTACATTTTCATCTGCAATTGTTCTTTCCCAACAAACAACTTGTTCTATCGCCCAGTCAAGATATACTTTGTCGCTCATAGTAAGGTATTTTTTATATAATCTTAGTCTTTCCTTGACCATAGTTCCAAAAGCATATTTTGTAAGTGTATCTACATTTGATAAAAAACTTGTTGGAATTAATTTATAAGCTTTTGTAGTTTTTGCAATCTTCATTCTATTAGGCAATTCCTGGTTAGATTTTACGCTCGATACAATGATTAATTTTCTAAGTTTAAGAAATTGAGCCATTTCCTGAACCAAAATACCTCCAAAAGAAACTCCAATTAAAACTGCATTATTGTGTGTGACTTTTTTTGCCATTCGTTCAGCATAACTCTTGAGAGATTCTAATTTTTCAGGTACTATCCAATCTAACAAATGGATTTCAAAAGTATCTTCTGGTAATTTTATTTTTTCAAAAATAGTAGAACTGGCTGCCAAACCTGGCATAAAATATACTTGAATCTTACTCATCTTAACATTATTTTAGAAAAAACGGTTTATTTTACCTATTTTTGTATAAAAATAATCCATTTGATTGACTTGTAAGTATAGTCGATATTATTTTTTAAAAAAATATGGAGATTAAAGACAATACATTTTCTCGTCAGTTTGAAACTTTAGTAAATGGAAATCTTGTTTCTATTGAATATTCTTTCCAAGAAAAGAAGATATTTTTAACTCGATTGAATGTTCCAGAAAATTTTACAGACGAAGAATTTATTTCCGATTTCTTAAAAAATATTATGGCAATTGCTATAGAACGAAAACTAAAAGTAGTTCCTATTTTGCCTAAAATTGTATTGTTTTTTAAGAAAAACCCCTATTTACAAAGAATTACTTCCTCCAGGAATTAGATTATAAATTATTACAGAAGCCGTTTCAAGTTTTGAAACGGCTTTTTTTTTGTAAAAAATTATATCTTTACGATATGACTTCAGAAGAAACAAATCAGAAAATAATTCAATTTTTCGAAAATATCGAAAAGTATTATGGTTGCAAAACCGAAATTACCGAAGGTTTGTATTCAAATTCAGAAATAGACAATCCCGATTTTATAACTTGGAATTTATCCGAATTTGTACTCATTCGTTCTGCTTACCGAAATAATGGCGAGCGATTTATGTTTGAAGGCGAAAAAATGTATTTTGAAATTTCTGCTAAAAATATTATTAGTTTACAAGAACCTGGAAGAAATAAGTTTGAGTTTTTAGAACAATACAGCGAGACCGTTTTTAGAATTACTAAAATTAGGTTTCACTATAAGTATTGAGTTTTTTAGCCACCAATTTTATTATCTTTGAAAGATAGATAAATGTGTTTTGAATATTACATATGACACTATCTGTTTGCGCTATAAGATTTTGCTTATTTATGAGTTATGGGCCAATTTTTCCAACTTACCTAAAAAAGAAGAATGTAAGAATTATTCAATAATAAATATTAAATTCGCGTCATCAAATTAAACCCAAAAAATGAGCAAACTACATTATTTCATCGTTACCCTAATCTTTTCAATTTTATTTAACAATTCAACATTAGCACAAGAAAAAAAATCTGAATTTATAAACGCATCTTTGGGATTTGGCATGTGTGCTCCATACGATGAAACAGATTTAACTGGAACAGGTTTTTATGCACAAGGAGAATATGTTTGCAATTTAGCCAGTTGGTTCGCCTTTAGACCATATGCTGGAGTAGTTATAGCTTCAGGAGATACTAACGAACTAGGCATGCAGGAATACAAAATTAAATCCAATGCCTTTTTACTTGGAACAAAATTTCGTCTTAGTGCCCCTATTCCTTATATTGCCCCTTTTCTTGAATCAGGTGTTGGTTTGTCAACAGGTTCATTTCAAACTTATACGCCATATACAAACTTAAAAAAAGACGGAGTGCTATTACACATCCCTTTTTCACTAGGTTTGGCGTTAGGCCGTAGACACAATTTCGAAGTTAAGTTTTCGTACTATTATCACCCATCTATCAAACAATTTTCGGGAGCAACAGCAGTAGGGTTTTCTTTTCCACTAAATAAAAAATAAAAGATTTAAACCGACCCTTAAGAGAGGTTTTATGAAATTAATTGGGGTTTTAGGTAAAATTTAAAGTTCGTCTTGTATTTGGAAATTTTGTGCTTAACCGAAATATTAATCTTAATTTAGTTCGCAACCTCGCCAAGCGCCGGAACGTTAGCAGTAAGACACTTGCCTCACAATATCCGGATGGCTTTTACAAACCTTCTGGTGTATCCTTCTTTAGCTAAATTGGTTATTGTTACTTTCATCTCTCGGCCTGAGGTTGCATGAATGAAATCGCTCTGTTTGCCATTTGGTCTTGAAACAATTCCAATGTGTCCAATTACATCTCTTGTTGGACTTAAAAAAAGTAACAGATCACCTTTCTGAACACTTTCAATTGAAATTTCCTTTCCGAAATTGCCGAATTCTACAGAACTTCTTGGTACCTTTATATTAAAGTGATGAAATACGAAATAAACAAATCCAGAGCAATCAAATCCTTCTTTTGAACAACCGCCAGTAACGTAAGGTGTTCCTAGAAATTTCATTCCAAAATTCACAATGCTATCCTTCAAAGGAATATTAGGATCTGAAGCTAAATTTTCTTTGGCAACCAGTTTATTTTTTGAATTTGAAATCTCAACTCTTGGAAATATCTTAAAAATTACTATTGACCCGATTAATGCGGCTATAACAAAACTTGTTACTTGTTTAGTATTATTCATTGCTTATCATTTCTATAAATTTACGCACTTTATTTTAATTTCCAACTGCTAACAACCGTTTTAAGCAAGTGGACGTTAAATCGCCTAAACGGCAACATTCAAAAATTCCATTCTTACGCTTCCGTCTTCATCAATTTTTGTTAGATTTATTTCGTGTAATGTATTTACTAATTCTGGATTCCAAGGTGTTTTTACTTTGACAAAATTCTCTGTAAATCCGTGAATCTAGTCTTCTTTGTTTTCACTTTCAAAAAGAACTGTTCTGTTTGTACCTAAATTGGTTTTCATAAAAAGCACGAGTTCTATCGCAAATGGAATAACTTCCTACATAGAAATCGGCTTCTTCGATCTCGCAAGAATGCACTTCGCTCAAGTCATTTTTGGACAAATCATTAATATAATCCCTATTTTGGTTTTTTGGTGGCTTCTGGTTGGCAATTCCTTTAGATAATAAAACATTTAAAGTATCAGAAATACACAATCCCGATTTCATCATCTTGAACTTATCTGAATTTGTGCTTATTCGCACTGCTTACCTGAATAATGGAGAGCGGTTTATGTTTGAAGGCAAAAATATATACTTCTAAAATTCGACGAAGAGTATTATTAGTTTAGAAGAATCTGAAAGAAATAAATTCGAGTTTATTGAGCAATACAACAAAACCTTTTTTAGAGTTACTAAAATTAGATTTTATCATAAGTATTAACCATTTTTTAACATAAGAAAACACTTGCTTCAGATTTAGAAGAACTAATTTTGCACCCAATTTAAAAAAAAAAAAAAAATCAAAATGAAAAAAAATTATTCTTTTATTATTCTTTCTTTTATCTTTTCAATTAGCACAAATGCACAAACAGTTTGTGGTATTGTAAATGAAGGCCAGAGTTTAACTCTAACTGCACCTGTAGGACAAGTATTCACTTCGGTAGATTTCGCAAGTTATGGTACACCAACTGGATCTTGTGCTACAAATAATTTAGCTATTTCGGCATGTCATTCTAGCACAAGTCGATCTAATGTTGAAGCAAGAGCATTGGGAAATAACTCTTTCACTATTGCTGCTACAAATACTGTTTTTGGAGATCCGTGCAATGGTACCGTAAAAAGATTAGCTGTTATAGCTGGTTACGGTTTCTTAGCAAATACTTCTTTTTCAATTAATTCAAAAATAAGCGTGTATCCGAATCCAACACAAAATATTGTTACAATTAGCTACAAATCATTAAGTTCTACTAATTTAGAAATAATTGATCCTGTTGGAAGATTGGTTCGTACTATTAAGCTAAATGAAAATACTACTAAAATTGACATTAGCAATTTTAGTAATGGCACATATATATTTAAAATTATTTCTGAAGAAGGAATAGGAATAAATAGAATTATTAAAAACTAGACCTAAATAATTCTTTAATAAAAAAGGTAGGATAAATTAAATTTATCCTACCTTTTTTATTAAAGAATTGCACTAAAACCTAAATAAAAACAATACGTACGCTTCCGTCTTCATCAATTTTTGTCAGATTTATTTCGTGTAATGTATTTATTAATTCCGGATTCCAAGGTGTTTTTACTTTGACATAATTCTCTGTAAATCCGTGAATGTAACCTTCTTTATTTTCAGATTCAAAAAGAACCGTTCTGTTACTTCCCAATTGGTTTTCATAAAAAGCACGGCGTTTTTTCACAGAAAGTCCGCGCAACATTTTACTTCTTTTATTTCTTACATTCATTGGTACAACACCTTCCATAGTTGCAGCTTCGGTATTATCTCTTTCAGAGTATGTAAAAACGTGCAAGTAAGAAATTTCCATTTCGTTCAAGAAATTATAGGATTCTAGGAAATTTTCGTCGGTTTCGCCTGGAAAACCAACAATCACATCGACACCAATACAAGCGTGCGGCATGACTTGTCGAATGTTGGCAACTCTATCTGTATACACTTCGCGTTGGTAACGACGTTTCATTTTTCCTAAAATTTCGTTGCTCCCTGATTGCAACGGAATATGAAAATGTGGTACAAATGTTCTACTTTTTGAAACAAAATCGATCGTTTCATTTTTTAGAAGATTCGGTTCGATAGACGAAATTCGCAATCTTTCGATTCCTTCTACTTCATCTAATGCTTTTACTAAATCAAGAAAAGTATGTTCGTGTTTTTTGTTTCCGAATTCGCCTTTTCCGTAATCACCAATATTTACACCCGTTAACACAATTTCTTTGATCCCTTGTTTAGAAATATCGGAAGCATTTTTCAGTACATTTTCTAAAGCATCACTTCGTGAAATTCCGCGTGCCAATGGGATTGTGCAATAGGTACATTTGTAATCGCAACCGTCTTGTACTTTTAAAAAAGCACGAGTTCTGTCGCCAATGGAGTAACTTCCTACGTAGAAATCGGCTTCTTCGATTTCGCAAGAATGCACTTCGCTCCTATCATTTTTGGACAAATCGTTTATATAATCGGTAATTTTGAATTTTTCGGTAGCACCAAGAACTAAATCTACACCATCAACAGCGGCAAGTTCTTCTGGTTTTAATTGAGCGTAACAACCAACAGCAGCAACAAAGGCTTTGTCGTTGAGTTTCATTGCTTTTTTTACTATTTGCTTGAATTGTTTGTCGGCATTTTCGGTTACCGAACAAGTATTGATAACATACATATCGGCAACTTCTTCAAAGTCGACACGATCGAAGCCTTCGTCTTGAAAATTTCTTGCAATGGTTGAAGTTTCGGAGAAATTTAATTTACAACCTAAAGTGTAGAATGCTACTTTTTTTCTGTTTTCCATAAGATAGCTCAATTAATGAAATCGTTGTCAAAAAATTGAGAGTGCAAAATTACATACAAATTTTGATTTTAAGAAATTCTTAAAAAATTAAAAATCAGTAATTTGATTATTCCGAAATTGGTTTACCAATATCTTCAATAGAGTCTACAATAACTATTTCTTTTTCCCATTTTCTTTTCAAAAAAGAGTAAACTAAATAACATGTTAGAACACCGAAAGGTAAACCTATTAATGACATTAAAAGAGTATTGTCAAAATCAATGTTAAAATCAAAAAATAGAATTAGAAGACCTAAAGTTAATCCAGCAATAAGGGTGCCCAAATAATAAGAAGCTACACCTAATAAGCCAAAAACCCATTTTTTATGTTTATATTCAAATGCTAAGTCAGCAAATCTTTTCCAAATAAAATAAATTAATAGAAATCCTAACATAATTATTCTTTCCTCCATTTTTTAGTTTCCTCAAAAACATGCTCTAAAATATTAGCATCTTCCTCAGAAAATTCTACTTGACGACGCGCCATTACAATTTTAGCGGTTTGAAAAGCTTTACTAGTCAAATAAGTGGTAAATCCTGAAGCGCCTCCCCATGAGAAACTTGGAACAAAATTGCGAGGAAATCCTGAACCAAAAATATTAGTACTCACACCAACCACTGTTCCTGTGTTAAACATCGTATTGATGCCACATTTGCTATGATCGCCCATCATGAGTCCGCAAAACTGTAGTCCAGTTTTAGCGAAATTTTCGGTTTCGTAACTCCATAATTTCACTTCCTCGTAATTGTTTTTTAGGTTTGAATTGTTGCTGTCGGCACCAATATTACACCATTCTCCCAGTACCGAATTTCCTAAAAATCCGTCATGTCCTTTATTAGAATAACCAAACAAAACAGAATTATTTACTTCGCCACCAATTACAGAATGTGGACCAACGGTTGTTGCTCCATACACTTTTGAAGCTAATTTTACACGGCCACTTTCGCACAAAGCAAACGGCCCACGGATAACAGAACCTTCCATTATTTCAGCATTTTTTCCAATATATATTGGCCCTGTTGATGCATTTAAGGTTACAAATTCTAATTTTGCTCCTTCTTCGATAAATACATTTTCGGGTGCAATTACGTTTACTGATTTCGGAATTGATTGTGATTTTCTATCTTCAGTCAAAAGTTCAAAATCTTCTCGAATAGCAGCATCATTTTTGGCAAAAATATCCCAAGTATTTTCTATTCTAAGACAATCATCGTTATATTCTATAATTTCATAAGTATCAAAATCTACTTCTTCTTGATTTTCTTCTGTAAAAAAAGCGATGACTTCTTCTCCTCTAAAAATCGCTTGATTGACCTCTAAATTACTTACCATTTCGACCAAAATTGCATTTGGCAAAAAAGAAGCATTTATCATTACGTTTTCTTCCAACTCGACCATTGGAAATTTTTCAGAAAGATATTCCTCAGTCAAAGTTGTGGTGGTTGAGCCTAAATATTTTTCCCATTTTTCACGAATGGTTAGTATTCCGACAAGAATATCGGCAACTGGACGTGTAAATGTAAACGGCAAAAGGGAATTGCGAACGGTTCCGTCAAAAAGTATATAGTTCATTTTGTTGTTTATTCGGTTATTTGTTTATTCGGTTATTTGGTAAAAAGCAACAGATAAACTTAAATTCAAAGTTACAAAGTTTTTTGAGAGATAAAAATAAAAAAACCTTCCGAATTGGAAGGTTTTCTTTGTATAATGACAAACAAGTTATTATTTAACGTGTTTAGCGTATTTAGTTTTAAATTTATCGATACGTCCTGCAGTATCAATAAGTTTAGATTTACCTGTGTAAAAAGGGTGAGAAGTTCTAGAAATCTCCATTTTAAATACTGGATATTCAACACCTTCGTGTGTGATTGTTTCTTTAGTTTCTACTGTAGATTTTGAGATAAAAACGTCTTCGTTAGACATGTCTTTAAATGCAACTAATCTGTAATTTTCTGGGTGAACTCCTTTTTTCATGGTACTCTTTTTATTGATGGCTGTGCTTTATTTTGCTGCTTTTTTTGAAAAGGTATAAATGCAACACAACTTTTTGTTGATAATTTTTATTTATTTCAGAGTGCAAATGTACAACTAATTTTTAAAAATCAAATAATTGTGTAACTTTTTTTCGTTTAAAGTAACTAATTAAAGATGTTGGATAATTCTTATATTTGCAAATTAATTTAAACTAGAAAACAATCATGAACGAAATAATTAGAAAAAACGGAATCACATACGGAATTATAACTGGTGCAATTTCTATATTAATAACAACTCTAATATATGTTATTAATATAAAATTATTTATCTCCCCTTGGATTGGCTTTTCAAGTATTGCCATATATATTATAATTGGCGTAGTACTTCTTTCAAAAACCAGAAAAGAATTGAAAGGTTTTTTTAGTTTTAAAGACGCTTTTACGACTTATTTTATTTCAGCCGTAATAGGAATTTTAATATCCGTTGCATTCAATATTATTTTATTTAATTTTATTGATCCAGGCATGAAGGATACTATCAAAGAGTTGACTATAAAATATACTGCTGAGATGTTACAAAAATTTGGGACCCCAACTTCTGCAATAAATGATGCAATAAAGGAATTAGACGCTAACGATCAGTTTTCTGTATTCAAACTATTACAAGGTTCCATTTTTAGTATTTTATTCAGTGCATTATTTGGACTAATACTTGCAGCAATTTTCAGAACTAAACCATCATACCAAGAATAGTGAATATATCTATCGTAATTCCTTTACTTAACGAACAAGAATCCCTGCCAGAATTAACTTTATGGATTGAGAAAGTCATGCTTGAAAATAATTTCTCTTACGAAGTTATTTTTATAGATGATGGTAGTACTGATAGTTCTTGGGAAACAATAAACCAATTATCTAGCAAAAATTCTAATGTAAAAGGCATTCGTTTTTTAAGAAACTATGGAAAATCTCAAGCTTTGCATGCTGGTTTCGCAAAAGCGCAAGGAGATGTTATTATTACTATGGATGCCGATTTGCAAGACAGTCCTGACGAAATTCCAGGATTGTACAACATGATTGTAAATGACAATTATGATTTAGTTTCAGGTTGGAAAAAGAAGCGTTACGACAATACAGTTACTAAAAATTTACCTTCCAAATTATTTAATGCCGCAGCTAGAAAAACTTCAGGTGTAAAACTAAATGATTTTAATTGCGGATTGAAAGCTTACAAGAATATCGTTATAAAAAACATAGAAGTTTCGGGCGAAATGCACCGATATATACCAGTTTTAGCAAAAAATGCAGGTTTTGGAAACATTGGTGAAAAAGTAGTGATCCACCAAGCAAGAAAATACGGCGAATCTAAATTTGGAATGAGTCGTTTTGTAAACGGTTTTCTAGACTTGATAACCATTTGGTTTTTGTCAAAATTTGGCAAAAGACCGATGCATCTTTTTGGTGCTTTAGGAACGATTATGTTTCTAATTGGTTTTTTATCAGCCGGTTATATTGGAATTTCTAAATTGATAAAACTATTTTATTTAGAACAAGAAACTATATTGGTAACTGACAATCCTTGGTTTTATATAGCATTAACAACAATGGTTATTGGCACTCAGTTATTTCTTGCAGGTTTTCTTGGAGAAATAATTTTGAGAACCAAAAATAATGAGGAGAGATATAAGATTTCGAGTGAGATAAATTTATAAAAATCAGGTTTCAATTGTAGGGCTACTAGCCCCGATTGCAGTGAAAATCCTTTTCTTTTTTTCTTTAAAAAATAAAAGATTGAAACGAAAAGCGGGATTAGCTCCTAAAAAAATAAAAAAATGCACATACCACAAAATATATTAGACGCAGTAAATATATGGCTTACGCCAACATTTGACAGCAAAACACAAGACGCGATTAAAGAAATGATGACTTCTTCGCCTAAAGAATTAGAAGATAGTTTTTATAAAAATCTCGAATTTGGTACTGGCGGAATGCGTGGCATTATGGGAGTTGGAACCAATAGAATCAACCAATATACATTAGGTAAAAACACACAAGGTTTGTCGGATTATTTGCATAAATCGTTTCCAAATCAAGAAATAAAAGTAGCCATTGCTTACGATTGTCGTCATAATAGTGATACACTGGCAAAGGTTGTAGCCAATGTGTTTTCGGCAAATGGAATTAAAGTTTTCTTGTTTTCGGATATGAGACCTACTCCTGAATTATCTTTTGCTGTAAAACATTTGGGTTGCAAAGCCGGAATTGTGCTCACAGCTTCTCATAATCCGCCAGAATACAACGGTTACAAAGTGTATTGGGAAGACGGAGGACAACTTGTTCCGCCACAGGATAACGAAATTATTCAGGTAATTGATGCGTTGAATTATGACCAAATAAAATTTGAAGCCAACGAAAACCTGATTGAATATATTGATGTGAAAGTAGACGAAGCTTTTATTACTTCGACTATAGAAAATGCTAGTTTTAATACTTCAGCTACAGCTAAAGAAAATCTAAAAATTGTATTTACTTCGTTACACGGAACTTCAATAAAATTGATTCCAGACGTTTTAGAAAAAGCAGAATACAAAAATGTACAAATTGTTCCCGAACAAGCTATTCCTGATGGGAATTTCCCAACTGTAAAATCGCCAAATCCTGAAGAACCTGAAGCCTTGACAATGGCAATGGCCTTAGCAGAAAAAACAAATGCTGATATTGTTGTAGGAACCGATCCTGATTCGGACAGATTAGGTGTTGCTGTGAGAAATACCGAAGGTAAAATGGTTTTGCTAAACGGAAACCAAAGTATGGTCGTGATGACAAACTTCCTTTTAGAACAATGGAAAAAACAAGGTAAAATTACTGGAACAGAATTTATAGGTTCAACCATAGTTTCTACACCAATGATGCTTGAATTAGCTTCTGCCTATGGTGTTGAATGTAAAGTGGGATTAACAGGTTTTAAATGGATTGCTAAGTTTATTAAAGATTTCCCTAACCAAAAATTTATTGGTGGTGGTGAGGAAAGTTTCGGATTTATGGTGGGTGATGCTGTTCGTGATAAAGATGCCGTTGCTGCCACACTTTTAGTTTGCGAAATTGCAGCTCAAGCCAAAGAGAAAGGAAGTTCGTTATACCAAGAATTGCTTCAAATGTATGTCGATTTTGGTTTTTACAAAGAACATTTAATTTCTATTACCAAAAAAGGAATTGAAGGTTCTAACGAAATTAAACAAATGATGGTTGATTTACGTGAGAATCCTTTGAAGGAAATAAACGGCGAACGTGTAGTATTTATTGAAGATTATCAAAATTCTACAGCAAAAAATTTATTTACTGATGAAATAGAAACATTAAACATCCCGAAATCGAATGTATTAATTTACTATCTTGAAGACGGAAGCAAAATTTGTGCTCGTCCAAGCGGAACAGAACCTAAAATTAAATTTTATTTTAGTGTAAATTGCGCCATACAAAACGTTTCGGAAGTTGCCGAAGCCGAAATTCAATTAGACAACAAAATCAAAAATATTATTGCTGAAATGCAACTCAACTAATGGAAAACATAAAAAAAATAATACCTTTTGTAAAACCATACAAACATCATGTTGTTTGGAATATTATTCACAATATATTCTATGCCCTATTTAGTACTTTGTCTTTTTTAGTATTAATCCCTATGATGGACGTTCTTTTTCAAAAATCTAAGAAAATAGACACTGAACCTATATTGAAAAGTATATTTGACATTGGCTCATTTGCAAAAGACTATTTATATTATAAAATTAGTATTCTAAACGAAGCAAACGGACCACAATATGCTTTATTATTAGCAGTAGTTGTCATAATCATAACATTTTTATTAAAAAATGCATTTGGTTACTTTGCTTCATATCATTTGATGCATTTGCGTAATGGCGTACTTAAAGATATGCGCATGCAATTATTTGACAAAATCGTTTCGTTACCAATAGGTTTTTATTCCGAAAAAAGAAAAGGTGATGTCATGGCAAGAATGCTTGGTGATGTAAGCGAATTTCAAAATTCGTTTTTTGTAGTTTTAGAACTAATAGTTCGTGAGCCGTTAACTATTATATTTACTATAGTTTCAATGTTTATTATTAGTACAAAATTAACCATTTTTGTATTTATATTTATTCCAATTTCTGGATTTATAATCTCAAGATTAGGTAAAAATCTTAAATCGAAGGCAGTTGAAGCTCAAGCTGAATCTGGCTATTTTATTTCAATACTTGAAGAAACTCTCGGCGGAATGAAAGTAGTAAAAAGCTATAATGCTGAAAAAATATTTGGTAAGAAATTTACCGATTCTATCAATCGATTAGTTAAATTATCTAACAGTATTGGTAAGAAAAATAACTTAGCCTCACCATTAAGTGAAGTCATGGGAATTATTGTTATAGCTATTTTGCTTTGGTATGGAGGAAATATGGTTTTAGTTGAAAAATTAGCTAATGGTAGAGCAGTTCTAGAAGGAACACAGTTTATAGCATATATGGGATTGGCTTACAACATTCTTACGCCTGCAAAAGCAATTTCTAGAGCTTCCTATAATGTAAAAAGTGGTATGGCTGCGGCAGAGCGTGTCTTAGTAATTTTAGAACACGAAAATCCAATTACCTCTAAAGAAAATGCAATAGAAAAAAATACTTTTGAAGATAAAGTTGAGATAAAAAACATCAACTTCCGCTACGAAGAGGAGAATGTTTTGAAGAATTTTACAATCACAGTTCCAAAAGGAAAAACCATCGCTTTGGTTGGGCAATCCGGTTCTGGAAAAAGTACAATCGCTAATTTACTGACTCGTTTTTACGATGTAAATGAAGGAAATATAACTATTGATGGTATTGACATAAAAGACATGAAACTCGAATCACTTCGTGGTTTGATGGGATTGGTTACACAGGATTCTATCCTTTTTAATGATACAATAAAAAAGAATATTCTTTTAGGTAAAGAAAATGCTACCGATGAAGAAGTTATTGAAGCACTTAAAATTGCCAATGCTTATGAATTTGTGATGAATTTACCAAAAGGGATTGAAACTAATATTGGAGATGCTGGAAACAAGCTATCTGGTGGACAAAAACAACGCTTGTCAATTGCAAGAGCAGTGCTCAAAAATCCTCCAATTATGATTCTCGATGAAGCAACTTCAGCGTTAGATACCGAAAGCGAAAAATTTGTTCAAATTGCATTAGAAAACATGATGCAAAACAGAACCTCAATCGTTATTGCACACAGATTATCTACTATTCAAAAAGCAGATAATATTATTGTTATGAAAAAAGGAGAAATTGTAGAACAAGGTACGCATACAGAGCTTTTAGCACTAAACGGAACTTATTCCAACTTAGTAACCATGCAAAGTTTCGAGTAGATATTTAGATTATTAGATTCAAAAGAGTGATTAAACCATGTATTATTTGCGGTAAAATATTTTTATAACAAAATGTATATAAACCACAACAATATTAGTCTTCCAGAAAATCCAGATACTATTGTTTGGAAATACTTAGACTTGTCTAAATTCTTGGATTTACTATTGTCGCAAAAAATGTTTATGTCCCGTTCCGATAAATTTGAAGATCAGTACGAAGGCACATTTAGCGAACCTACTTTTGAAGAAATTAAGAAAATTGCAGCCAATAATCCTGAGTTTTTAGATTATTACAAATCACATCGTGAAAAAGTCGCCATAAGCAGTTGGCATACTAACGAATATGAGAGTTTTGCGATGTGGCAAATTTTTACCAAAAACCAAGAGGGTTTAGCCATCCAATCGACAATTGGGAGATTAAAAGAAGCTTTGCAACCCGAAAAACATACAAAACAATATATTGGAGAAGTAAATTATATCGATTACAAAAAAGAATATATTCCGTTTGATGATAATTTTTTTCCTTTTTTGTTTAAACGAAAAAGTTTTCAGTACGAACGTGAAGTTAGAATTATTACAGATGTTACGGAACAAAATATCTCGATAAACGACGGACTTAAAATTAATGTTGATATTAATGCATTAATCGAAAAAATATACATTCACCCGAAATCTGAAAACTGGTACAAAAAATTAGTTATTGAATTAGTAACTCAATTAGGTTTCGATTTCGAAATTGAAAAATCAGATTTAGAAAGTGATATTTTGATTTAATTTATCGGAGAATATTCTTCTACTTTCCAATCCTTATTTTGCAAGTTTACAAAATGATAATGCACTTTGTCAGTCTTATCGAAAGCACCATTTTTGTTTATATCTTCAATGGTTCTAAAATACAAACGATTAGTAGATTCAATCAAATTCCAATCTATAAGTTCTTGAAAATCAGCAGAGATTTTAGTAAATTTATCTCCACTAATGTCACTTAAATACAAGGTTTTTATATCGTTAGAATTTATTTTTCCGTCCTTATTGGTATCCATATCCGAAAGTGTGTAAACCAATACTTGTTGTTTTGTTTTGTCAGAAACGGTTTTTAGATACGTTGCTGTTTGTATTAAAATTGGTTTATCCGTTAGTAGTTGCAATGAATCTGAACCTATTTTTTGAAATTTAAAATTACTTATATAACCGGTTATTTCATAATCGTTATAATTTGAAACCTTAAAACTTTCGTCTTTGTCATAAGATGAACTAGAACTAACTTTAGAGCTTCCATCAGTAAGACTATATTCTCCCATAGGATGAATTAGAAAAGAAGTCCCTTCTATTTGAATGGGCAAATCGGTGATTTTTATTTGTGCCGAATCCTTTTTTAAAGGCGCAACAACCGCTTTTACATCTTCATAAATTACTTTTGGTTTTTTTGCTTCCTCTTTGCAACTTACTAATAGAATTAGTATTGGAAAAACATATATTGAGAGCTTTTTCATATCATAACTATTTAATACCAAATATAAGATTTTTTAAATTACAACTTCACATTCAGTTTCAAACTAAATACGCGAGTTGTCAAATAATTAGGAACACCATATTGTACTTTCGAATACACATCGCGAACCCAAGTATTTGTAATGGTATTTTGATTGTTGAATAAATTGAAAATTTCTAATCCAACTGATAAATCTTTAAATTTCTTTAACCAATGTCCTTCTTCTTTGGCTCTAGCTCTGTCTGTAAAAACATACGAAAAACCCAAATCAGCACGACGATAATCTCGCAAACGCAACTGGTAATCGTAAGGATCTGCATACGATGGTGATCCACCTGGCAAACCAGTATTATAGACTAAATTCAAATACATTTTAAACGTAGGAATATTAGGGACGTAATCCTGAAAAAGGATTCCAAACTTCAATCGCTGGTCTGTTGGTCTTGATATAAATCCTTTGTTATCTATATTCTCTTCCGTTTTTAGATACCCGAAACTCAACCAAGATTCTGTACCAGGAACAAATTCTCCGTTCAGTCGCAAATCTAGTCCTTGTGCATATGCTGTGGCATTGTTATCGGCTTCGTATCTAATTCGAACATTTTCTAATGTGTACGGATTTACATTGGTCAACGATTTGTAATATGCTTCTGTGACCAGTTTAAACGGTCGATTCCAGAGTTTAAAACTATAATCATTCCCTAACACAATATGAATTGATTGTTGCGCTTTTACATTTGGTCGAACCAAACCTAAAGAATCTCGCAACTCTCTATAAAATGGTGGTTGATGATACAATCCGCCCGAAATTCTAAACAACATATCTTTATCCCAATCGGGTTTTATAGCAAATTGAGCTCTTGGGCTAAACGTTATTTGGCTTTTGCCAGAAATGTTAACGCCACTTACTTGCCACTCATGTGCTCTAACTCCAATATTTGTATAAACATCGTGAGTTTTCCATTTAGAACGACGGTTCCATTGGGCATAGCCTGAAAATCGATTAATATTTGCATAATTAGTAGCTCTCGCATTCTGAAATGGCACTAATGGACCTACATAAGGATTATAAGGCTGCTCATTTACAGGCAAATCTAATCTTGGGTCATTTAGTGAGAAACCCGCAGAATCTATTACTTCCCATTCTATTAAACGGTCACGAATACTTTCTCGCGTATATTTAATTCCCCATTCTATTTGGTCTTCATTTTTTTTATGAAAACCTTTTACTTCAGCATTTACAATTACAGCATCTAAATCGTTACGAGCATGTGTTAGTTGCGAACCAATAGCTTGCGAAAAGCTAACATCTCCAAAAGTATCAGATCCTAAATTAGAATCAACCTCTCCCAAACGGTATTGAGCTAAAATGTCAAAATATTCTTGTTCCGTAGTATGATAGGCTGATGTTATAAATTTTAAATTGAAATTTTCATTTACAGTGTAAGTCGTTTTAAAAGCACCAAAAAGCGTATTGTATTTGTCTTTTTCCTGACCTTCATATTCGACCAATAAAGCAATAGGCTCGCTAATTGTCCCAAAATTTGTTTGACGTGTTAGCGGGATATAATCGTATTTATTTTGAGAAATATTGCCTAAAAAACTATACTGCCATTTCGTATTAGGTGTAAATGTGATGTAAGATTGAATATCTAAAAAACGTGGTTTAAAATTAGTCTCCGTTTCTTGACTCTTAACCAAAAGCGCATTATCACGATATCTAAAACCTGTAATTGATGTCCATTTTTGATTTTTGGAAGCCGTTTCTACAGCTAAACTTGCGCCTAGAAAACTTGCTTCTAATGAAGCACCAAATTTTGTAGGGCGACGATACGTAATATCTAAAACCGAAGACAATTTATCTCCATATTTTGCCTGAAAACCCCCAGCAGAAAAATCGATATTCTGAACTAAATCCGTATTAGTAAAACTTAATCCTTCTTGTTGTCCTGAACGAACTAAGAACGGACGGTACACTTCAATTTCATTAACATAGACTAGATTTTCGTCATAATTTCCGCCACGAACCGCATATTGTGTACTCAACTCGTTGTTAGAATAAACACCAGGCAGCGTTTTTAGAATGTTTTCGACTCCGGCATTTGCTCCAGGAATTAATCGAACTGCTCTGGGAGAAATTGTGGTAATACCTTCTACCCTTTTGCGACTATTATTTGTTATGATTACTTCGCCTATTTGCTCAACATTATTTTTTAGAATAATATTAAATTCGTAGTCTTCATTTGGTTTTAATTCTAATGAAACTACAGCTGCTTTCAATGAAACATGTGAAAATTTTAAATTCGATTTCACATTAGATGGAATTGTTAGAATATAAAAACCACTAGTGTTTGTTGTAGCTTTATTTTCTTGAAAAGTGACATTTACACCATCTACAGGTTGATTATTTTCGTCTAGAACAATACCTTTTATTCTCGCTGTTTGTGCAAATGATGATACTGTAAAAAAGAACAGCAATACTATATATTTAGCTTTCAAAATTATTTTTTTATTTTATTAAAATTGGACTCAAAAGTAGTAGAATTTCCTAAATTATCATTTACAATAATTTTAAATTCATTTTTCCCATCTACAAACAAATTATCAGAAAAATTATGTGTTAATCTATTCAGTTTACTTTCGTATTCCATCAAAATCCATTTTCCGTTTAAGTATCCATTATAAGATGCAATTCCAGATAAATCGTCAGAAATGGAGACTTTTAACGTTTGCAGATTATCTAAATTATCTCCTTCGGTAAAGTTTGGTTTGTAAATCTTAGGAGCAATTGTATCTTTCGACAAAAAGAATTTTTCAAGCTTTTTAGTTTTTATTGAAAATAAGTTATCTTTTTTTAATGTCAAGTTGTATTCTGTTCTTCCATCATTTAAATTCGCAATAAACATTTTTTCTCTATCTGAAACTGGAATTTTTGTAACATCGAAAGTAATTGTAATATAATCATTTACCGCAACTGAATCATCGTGAAAAAAAAGCTCATTATTTTTTACATCAAAATTTAAATAGAAATCTTCATAAAAACTATTTGCTGGAATAAATACAGAAATATCATCTTTAGCATAACTATTATCGTTAAGAGACTTTAACAAATAGGGCGTTTTTTTTATTGTTTTAGGCTGAGTTACTGGTAAAATTCCGTACGAAATAGGAATGTTTACAATACTTTTATTTCCATGAAAATCTTGTAAAACAATTTTATAATTCATCGTAAAATTTGAAGAAACATTAACCAATCCTTCATTTTTCATCATTTTTACAATACTTTTTGGATACAAATAACCTACGAATAGTTTCTGAAAACGCTGTTTTTGACTTTTATATCTTGGGAAATCTATAAATGTATTAATGTATTTCGTTTCATCAAACGAAAATGAGTCGAACTCATAGCCATAATAAGGCATTCCATTTAAGTAAGCGTCCAATTTGTAAACTCCATTTTTTCCGTAATTGTTATCTGAAATATCATACGAATTGATGCCAAAACCAATTTTACCACTTGCTACAATTTTACTTGCTAAATATGTTCCATCATTTTGCAAAGAAAGACTAATAAAAACTGGATTTAAAGATCCATTTACATTTGACAAATCTCCAATAGGATAAGCTAGAAGCCCTATGATTTGAGGTGATTTTGTATCAATAAAACTTGAATCATAGCCAAAAAGTAATGGATTTATAATATTTTCAGTTTTTGTATCTCTAACTTCAAAATGCAAATGTGGTCCTCCAGAACTCCCGGTGTTACCTGAATAAGCAATTATATCTCCTTTTTTGACAGGAATTTCATTTGGCTTAGGGAAGATTTCGATTTCGTATGCTTTTTTAGAATAATGCTCCGAATTTAATATCTGCTGAATTGGAGTTACACATCTTTGCAAATGCCCATAAACAGTAGTATATCCATTAGGATGATCTATATAAATTGATTTTCCGTAACCACCGGTAGAAATTTTAATACGAGAAATAAAACCTTCTGCCGTGGCATAAACAGGAAAACCTTCTTTTTTTTGAGTTCGAAAATCAACGCCAGAATGGAAGTGATTGGGTCTTAATTCACCAAAAGAACCCGCTAAAGCGATTGGAATATCTAACGGAGATCTAAAATAATCTTTAGGATAATTATTTTGAGCAAAAACGACATTAAAAACAAATAAAAAAATAAGTAAAATTCTCATAAAAAACTTTTGTGCTAATATAACGAAATAGTTTCAGAAAAATTACATTCGAAAGACATTGCTAACAGTAAGGTTTTTAGATATTTGCATCTATTAATTAATAAAAATATTATTTTTTTATTAAAGTTATTGCAATAATTCAATAGGAATATTAACTTTGTAGAGTTATGTAATGAATTTTTATTGCAATGAGTGAGATTGGAGAGATTGTTGATTCGCTTGAGATTAGATTTCAAAAGCTTTTCAAAAAAATGGAAAGTATACAACAATCAAATCAAGATTTGATGAAGAAACTAGAAGAATCAGAGAAGATTATTCTAAACCAAAATCAGGAAATTAAAGAAATAAAATCTAATTTCGACTCGATAAAAATTACAAATTCATTACTTGGTAGTGACGAATATAAACGAGATACAAAGCTTAAAATAAATTCATTAATTAGAGAAATAGATTATTGTATAACCCAACTTTCTGATTAAGAAATATAATGAGTGAAAAACTAAAAATTAAAATATCAATTGCAGATAGGGTATATCCGTTAACGGTAGATCCAAGTCAAGAAGAGGGACTTCGTAGTGCTTCTAAAAAGATTGATGCAATGATTAAACAGTTTGAGCAAAATTATGCTGTTCGAGACAAACAAGATGTATTAGCCATGTGCGCTTTGCAATTTGCATCTCAAGTAGAACAAAAACAAATTGACAAGTCTACAATTGAGGAAACAACTCATATAAGACTTGAAAAATTAAATGAATTATTAGGCGAATATCTAGATAAATAATACGTTCTTTACATACACTAAAATACTACCTACATTAGTACTTATTTGATAAACTCAACACTAACAAATTAAAATGAGCAAATCATCGTTACTATAGCAAGCCAATTTAGTTTGGAAGCTTGAACAACGAGTTAGCTCAAAACTTGTCAATCCGAGTTTATACAATTCTCCTAATGTAGGTTTTTTTTATATATAAACTTAAAACAAATATGGACATTTTAACAATAATAATATCAGCAATTGCTGGAATAGGCGGTGGATTCGGAATTTCAAAATTTTTAGAAAAAAGTAATGTTTCTAATTTAGTGAAAAATGCTAAAAAAGAAGCTTCTTCTATCTTAAAAGACGCAAATCTTGAAGGAGAAAACATAAAGAAAGATAAAATTCTTCAAGCAAAAGAAAAATTTATCGAACTAAAATCTGAACACGAACAAGTAATTTTAACTCGTGATCGTAAGGTTGCCGAAGTAGAAAAAAGAGTTCGTGATAAAGAATCTCAAATTTCTGGAGAATTATCGAAAGCAAAGAAAATAAATGACGATTTTGAAGCAAAAACTAATGAGTATTCTGCTAAACTTGAAACCTTAGAAAAAAAGCAAGTTGAAGTAGAAAAAATGCACAAAAGCCAGTTGCAACAACTAGAAGTTATTTCTGGCTTATCTACTGAAGACGCAAAAAATCAATTAATTGAAGGATTGAAAGGCGAAGCTAAAACGCAAGCCATGGCTCATATTCAAGAAACAATTGAAGAAGCTAAACTTACCGCACAACAAGAAGCGAAAAAAATAATCATCAGCACTATACAACGTGTAGGAACTGAAGAAGCCGTAGAAAACTGTGTGTCTGTTTTCAACATTGAATCTGACGATGTAAAAGGTAGAATTATTGGTCGTGAAGGTCGTAACATTCGTGCTATTGAAGCAGCAACTGGTGTCGAAATTATTGTAGATGATACACCAGAAGCAATTATTCTTTCTTGTTTTGACCCTGTTCGTAGAGAAATTGCCCGTTTAGCATTACACAAATTAGTAACTGACGGCCGTATTCACCCAGCTCGTATTGAAGAAGTTGTGGCAAAAACTACAAAACAAATAGACGACGAAATCATCGAAGTTGGAAAACGTACTGTAATCGATTTAGGAATTCACGGTTTGCACCCAGAACTAATAAAAGTAGTAGGACGTATGAAATATCGTTCTTCATACGGACAAAACTTATTGCAACACTCACGCGAAGTTTCGAAACTTTGTGGTATCATGGCAGCAGAACTAGGATTGAATGTAAAGCTAGCTAAAAGAGCAGGTTTATTACATGATATTGGGAAAGTTCCGGATGCAGAAAGTGATTTGCCTCACGCACTTTTAGGAATGCAATGGGCTGAGAAATATGGAGAGAAAGAAGAAGTTTGCAACGCCATTGGTGCTCACCACGATGAGATAGAAATGAAATCATTACTATCGCCTATTGTTCAGGTTTGTGATGCAATATCTGGCGCAAGACCAGGCGCTCGTCGTCAGGTTTTAGATTCGTATATACAACGTCTAAAAGACTTAGAAGAAGTTGCTTATGGTTTTACTGGTGTAAAAAGTGCTTATGCTATACAAGCTGGTAGAGAACTTCGTGTTATTGTAGAAAGTGAAAAAGTAAGTGACGATAATGCTGCTAACTTATCATTTGAAATATCACAAAAAATTCAAACAGAAATGACCTATCCTGGTCAAGTAAAAGTTACAGTTATTAGAGAAACTAGAGCCGTAAATATTGCTAAATAAAGAATAATAAAATTTTATAAAGCTGAAATTGAAAAATGGGATTTCCTCTATTTTTCGATTTCAGCTTTTTAATAAAATTCAATTGGTGATTTTATTAGATTGAAAATATAATAATTAAGTTTGTACCTAACTCATTATTTCATTTTAAATTTTATATATATAAAATATTTTTCTTGGATAAAACTAAAGAGACTTAGACAAAAAAAAAGATATTTTTGACGTAAATAGTAATTTAAAACACGAAAGATGCCTACAATTTCATATTAGCTTAGCCCTAGATTTAACAAAATTTAACATAAAATTACATTTTTTGAAAACAATTTCCTTACAACAAAAATTCCCGTACCAAGTGTAGAATTAGCATCTAACGAAGTTGTTAACTTTGATTGTTCATATTTTTAGAAAAAATTAACATATTGCATTTCAGTAAGTTATATATCGGTCGTAAATTTGTCGTGTAGAAATTTTCTAATAATAATGGCTTTTGCCTAGTTAGAAAGAAAAACAAATTATGACAAAAAAACAGATATTTTACATCGGAATATTTGCCTCAATTACAATTTTAAGTTCTGGTTTTAAACCATTTCATTCTGAATTATTTCCTTGGTTTCATGTATTTGAAAAAGAAGAAATGTTTTATAACGTACCTACCGAAACAGAACTTGACCAAACTTTTTTTGACATCCCTTTTACCGGAAAAACTTTCATAGGATTTAGACAGTCACTAGCTGTTCGCGAATCGCAAGGAAAGTATTCAAAAGTAAATACGTTAGGATATTTAGGAAAATACCAGTTTGGTTCTGAAACTTTACGAATATTAGGAATTAGAGATACACTAACTTTCTTAAGAAGTCGAAAATTACAAGAAAAAGCTTTTTTAGCTAATTTATCTAGAAACAAATGGGAACTTCGTGATGAAATCATTAAGTATTCAGGCAAAATAGTTAATGGAATTGAAATAACTGAATCTGGAATTTTAGCAGCCGCTCATCTTGGTGGACCTGGATCTGTAAAAAGATTTTTGAAAACTAATGGTCGCAGAAAATGTAAAGATGGTTATGGCACATCTGTTAGAGATTATTTAGCAGATTTTGCAGGATACGACACGAGTGTTATTGAACCAAGCGAAAAGGCAAAAGCCAGACATTACTAATATGTTTTATGAATAACAAAAATACAAGGTCGGTTGTGTAAATCGACCTTTTGTTTTTTCCATAAATTTACCGTCATCGTTTTTATATATTCTGTAGGTAAAGTAATATCGCAAGCGATGCACAAAAGTGTATTGGGTTGTAACGTTTGCAAAATATCTTCTAAAAATTTGTTGTTTCGATATGGTGTCTCTATAAACAATTGCGACTGATTCTTATCGAAAGATAATTTCTCTAAACCTTTTATTGCTTGCTTTTTTTCGGATTTATCGATAGGTAAATAACCATTGAAAGTAAAACTCTGACCATTCATTCCAGATGCCATAAGAGCTAACAAAATAGAAGATGGACCAACTAACGGAACAACTTGTATGCCTTTTTCATGGGCGATTTTAACAATCACAGCACCAGGATCAGCAACACCAGGACAACCAGCTTCACTCATTAATCCTACATTATAACCTTCTAATAATGGTTTTATAAAATCTAGATGTTCTTTACTGTCCGTATGTTTATTTAATAAAAAAAGTTTTAGTTCCGATTGTTTTTTCTCGGCATGAACAATTTTTATAGATTTTCTAGCAGTTTTTTCGTTCTCAACTATATAATAATCTATAAAATCGATAGCTCTTCTAATTGTTTGAGGTAAAACATCGTCAGCATTCATCTCGCCAAGAGTGGTTGGAATTAGGTATAGTTTTCCTAGTGATGTCATTTTTCTTAATTTACTTTAATAAAAACATCATCAACAGCAATTTTCATTTCTGGAAATATTATACTTTTAATGATTTCTCCTTCTCCATAAGGTTTAGAGCCTATATATTCTTCGTTTTTCAGCGTATATACAAGGATAATGCGTTGTTCTATTTGTACAATCCAATACTCTTTTACACCACTTTCTTGGTATAAATTAAATTTTGTTTCCACATCATGTTTGCTGTTTTTTGGAGATAAAATTTCTACGATTAAATCTGGCGTGCCATTGCAACCTTTGTCATCAAGTTTGCTTTCATCACAAATAACACATAAATCTGGTTGTACAACTGTAGTATTTTTTTTTGCTGATTTTATAGGTAATCGAACATCAAAAGGAGCTACAAATACTCTACAAGATTGATTTGAGAAATGGCTATATATCTTAAAATTTAAGTTTTGTGATACTGTTTGATGATTAGAACTTGGAGCAGGACTCATTTTTAAGATATATCCTTTAATAATTTCCACACGTTCTTGAAACCTAAACATCAAATAATCTGAATAAGAATAGGTTTTGGTTAAATCTAAATCGGAAAAATTATCAACAAAGGTTTTCATAAAAAATTAATTTAAACAAAGTTATAAAAACTAACCCAACTTCTCGATTATTTTTTTTAACTCTACAATCATGTCGTTTTTGTCTTGTAACCTAGCTTCATATAATTGAGCAATTTTCTCTGTCTTTTCTTTGTTGTCTTGATATAGGTTTTCAACTTCTTGATGACCAATAAATGTTCCGTTATCATTATTGTTTTGATGATAAATAGTATTAGGATTTATATCTAAAAACCCTTCAATAGGCGTTTCTAGTATCTCGGAAATTTTAAATAACCTGTCTACGGATAGTTTTGTCTCACTATTTTCTATTTTAGAATATGCAGGCTGACTCATATTGAGCTGGTGTGCCATATATTCGTGAGAGTAGCCTTTCTTTTTGCGAATGTTTTTTATTTTCTCGATAACTATTTCCATAACTAAAAATTATAATTTTTGTTACAAAGGTAATAAATATAACACAATAGTTATAGTCTTATTTTTTAAATTTTAGGAATTTTGCAATAACAAAAAGTTCTCGAGAAACATACTTTGTTACAAACTAAAAATGTTTAATTTTAACAATTAAAAAAATGAATTTAGAAAATTTAAATTTAGTTGAGCTGAGTGCTCAAGAAGTAAATGAGATTGAAGGGGGACTATGGTGGGTGCCAATTTTGGGAGCATATTTAGCTTGGGAAATAGTCGGAAATCCGTCAGCATCATGGGCAGCTTTTCAAGCTGGATATAATAGTAATCCATAAACAAATAAAATAAATAAATAAAAAATGGAAATCAATAAATTTGAATTTGAAGAATTAAGCACTAAAGATTTATTAACAATTGAAGGCGGAAGTGAAATCTCCGACATGTTTTGTTATGCTTGTGGTGTTGTAGCACATGGATTTATGGTTTTTGCTACCGAAGGTGGCAACAATGCTGGTTTATGTGTACGCTAATATAGGAATAAGAGCTGTGATTTTCATTACAGCTCTTTTTTTCAAATAGAAATATGATTTTTAGAAAAAAAGCAACCGCTCTTTTAGTTATACTTTTTATTTACAATTTTATTGTAAATAGTTATTATAGACCTTTTATATATAAGAATAATATTAATGATTTTGGCTTTGCAGATGTTGGCAATAACTTTATTTTTATTCCTTCAATTTATTTGTTATTTTTTTTATTCCGAAATAAGTTTTTCTTCTCAAAATATAAGGATATAATCTTCCATCTTCTTTTTTTAAGTTTTATTGAGTTCCTTTCCGCTTTTATACCCCACTTGGGCACATATGATTTTAAAGATATTTGCGCACTTGCTTTTGGTTCTATATTTATTTTACTTTTCATGAAATTCTGTATGACAAATGAGAACTAAAATATACTTTCAAATAAAAAAAAAGTTTTTTTTACATGTACTTTTGTTGTCTGTATGTTTCATTTTTTGGAATATTGCTTCTACTTTATTCATAAATAAGTTTACAGGAATCAAGCTTGGGTCTGAAAATAAATTTGATTCTAACCTTGAAGCATTTTTTGTTGCAATTGTTTTTGCTCCAATTTTTGAAACATTACTTTTTCAATTCTTGATTATTTATCAAACACATGAAAGTTACAAAGGGAAATATGTTAAGCAATTGTCAATTTTTATATCATCAGTACTTTTTGGACTATCCCATTTTTATAGTATTTACTATGTTTTATTTGCACTTGTTGCGGGCTATATTTTAGCAACTAGTTTTTATTATTTTAAAGAGAAAACTAATTATTTGTCAGCGATATTTTACATCACGTTAGTTCATTTATTATCAAATTTATTTGTGTTTATTGTCAAAATATACGAGTCTTAAAGTCTGTAAATACTTTTATTTGTTTTAATTAGTTAAAATTCTCCAAATCCAAAATAAATCTACATAAATAAAAAATATATCTCGCTTTTTTTTAAATAGTATTTCATGTTTTTTATCATCTTATTCATAACAATTTATTTTAAATAAGATGATTTAGTTATAAATTTTACGTTTAAGTTATTGTAAATTATTCTTTAATTTCTTTCTTTTGCAAAAAAAACATACTTCATGAACTTCAGTTCAGACCCTGTAAACAATCTCGAAAATCTTATTGCTAAAAACAAAACCAAAAGTATTTCTATATACTTGGTGGTGGTTTTGTCAATAATCCTTTTTCTAATTTCATTACCTATTATAAAACTAGACATTAGCAGCCAGAGTCGTGGTATGATTCGCAGTAAAACTGATAATGTGCCAGTAACTACCATTGTAAGCGGTCGTATAACTTGGCTGTCACTAAAAAACAATGCCTTTGTAGAAAAAGGCGATACCATCATAAAAATTTCTAAAGAAAGCTTGGCTACTCAAAAAAGTACGCAAGATACTTTGCAATCGTCAGTCGCGCTATTACTTGCTGATGTTTCCAACTTAATAAACGGCAATACAAACTTGCAAACCTCTACCGCAAGAGAGGAATTTTACAAATACCAATCTCGCAAAAACGAACTACAAAGCAAAGTAGCGCAAGCACAAGCCAATTACAATCGCAACAAAACCTTGTTCGACAAAGACGTAATTGCAAAAGCCGAGTACGAGAAGTTTGTGTACGAGTTGCAATTTGCCAAACAAGCCTTGAAAAGTTATACCAGCCAGCAAAAAGCCACTTGGGAAAACCAAAAGCGAGAACTACAAACCCAACTCAAAAATGGCAACGGAACGATTGCTAAAATAAAGGTTGAGGAAAATAACTATGTTGTTCTCGCTCCTATTTCTGGCACCATAGAAAACTTTACGGGTTTGCAAGTAGGTTCGTTTGTAAATGCTTCGCAACCTATTGCAAATATCTCATCAGTAGATAATCTAATTGTAGAAACTACCGTTTCTCCTAACGACATTGGTTTGATTAGAAAGAATCAAACTGTAAAATTTCAAATAGATGCTTTCAATTATAACCAATGGGGATTGCTTGAAGGCAAAGTTATAGAAATAGACAAGAATATTACATTACAAGAAAACCAAGCATTTTTTAAAGTGCGATGTAGTTTAAATTCTAAAACAATGCAACTTGGCTCGGGTTACAAAACAACTGTTTCTAAAGGCATGACGCTAACAACTCGTTATATAATTACTAGACGGAGTTTGTTTGATTTGTTGTTTGATAAAGTAGACGACTGGCTCAATCCAAAAACAATTACGAATTAAAAATTACGAATTACTAAAGTAAAATGATTTGTTAATTTTCAAAATAGCTTAAAGCCTACTGCTTAGAGCATAAAGCAAAATAAATGGCATCAATAAAAATAAAACAACATGATATTAAAGATTGCGGTGCTGCTTGTTTGGCTTCTATTGGAAATCATTACAAGATTAATTTGCCTATAGCGAGAATACGTCAATATGCTAATACCGACAAACGAGGTACTAATGTTTTAGGCATTATAGAAGCCGCAGAAAAAATGGGATTTACTGCCAAAGGCGTAAAAGGTGGTTTTGATGCTTTAGATAAAATACCACTTCCTGCCATTGCTCATGTGGTGGTAAAAGAACAGTTGCACCATTATGCGGTTGTTTATAAAGTCGAAAAGTCAAAAGTCGAAAGTCAATCTACAATAACCGTGATGGATCCTGCATTTGGAAAAATGGAAACCTATACATTTGAAGAATTTAAAAAAATATGGACTGGCGTTTTAGTCTTGTTTGCTCCAAACGATGATTTTAAGATTTACAACGAAAAAACGTCTCCTGTAAAACGCTTTTGGCATTTGGTGCAACCACATAAAACCATTCTCATTCAAGCTTTGGTTGGTGCTATCGTTTTTACAGTTTTAGGACTGGCGATGTCTATTTACATTCAGAAAATAACCGATTATGTTTTAGTAGAAGGAAACCGAAACTTACTTAATTTGTTAAGCGTTTCTATGATTGGCATTATTTTATTACAAGCCTATATTGGTTCTAAAAAAAGTGTTTTTGTCATGAAAACAGGACAATTGATAGATGCAAAATTAATTCTAGGCTATTACAAACATTTACTTCATTTGCCACAACGCTTTTTCGACACCATGCAAATTGGCGAGATTACTTCACGGATAAGTGATGCTGTAAAAATACGGTCATTTATAAATGAAGTAGCTATAGAAATGATTGTCAATGTTTTTATTGTTATTTTTTCATTTACATTAATGTTTACGTATTATTGGAAATTGGCTTTGGTTATCTTGCTCGTTATTCCTTTTTATGCTTTTATTTATTTTTTACTCAATAAATTTAACAAAAAAGTAGAACGAAAAATCATGGAAAATGCTGCCGATTTGCAAACGCAACTCGTAGAAAGCGTCACGCACATTAGAACCGTAAAAGAATTTGGAATTGAAGATTTCTCTAATCTCAAAACAGAAAATAGATTTGTAAAATTATTATTTACGACTTATAAATCGGGTTTAAATGGTGTTTTTGCTGGAACATCGACACAGTTTTTAGCTTCTACTTTTACCGTTATTTTAATGTGGATTGGGTCAGGATATGTAATTGATAGAGAAATTACGCCAGGAGAATTATTTTCGTTTTATGCTTTGATTGGTTATTTTACTTCGCCTGTTGCTTCCTTGATTGGCATGAACAAAACCGCACAAAATGCAATGATTGCGGCCGATAGACTTTTTGAAATCATGGACTTAGAACGGGAAGAAACCGAAAACAAAATAGAACTAGAAAAAGAAAAAATAGGTGATATAAAATTTGAGAATGTAACGTTTAGATATGGTTCCAGAACCGAAGTATTCAAAAATTTTAATGCTATTTTCAAAAAAAATGAAACTACAGCTATTGTTGGAGAAAGCGGTAGTGGTAAAACGACTTTGATTTCACTTTTGCAAAATTTATATCCTATAAAAGAAGGAAAAATTTATATTGGCGATTATGATGCAAATTATATTCACTACAAAAGTTTGAGAAATTCTATCGGTGTTATTCCGCAGCAGTTGAATTTATTTTCTGGAAACATCATCGAAAATATTGCTTTGGGAGATTCGTTTCCCAACGTGCAAAGAATTTTAGAATTGTCTAAACAAATAGGGATAACTGAATTTGTAGAGAAACTTCCCAATGGTTTCGAAACACAAATAGGCGAAAATGGCGCTATGCTTTCTGGCGGACAAAAACAACGCATTGCAATTGCAAGAGCGTTATACAAAAACCCTGAAATTTTATTAATGGACGAAGCTACTTCGGCTTTAGATAGTAATTCAGAACGAATTGTAAAAGAAGTGATTGATAATTTTAAATCACAAGGCAAAACTATTATTGTTATAGCCCATAGATTAAGTACTATTGCCAATGCAAATACTATTTTAGTAATGGAAAACGGAACTATTGTAGAAGAAGGAAATCATCAAAAATTATTGAACTTAAAAGGAAAATATTTTGATTTGTGGAGCAAGCAAAGTTTGGTAAATTAGAACAAGCCGTTGCAAAGAATTCTTTATTGATGTTCCGATTTTTAGCCCAGATGGAAATGGAAAGCCACGATAAACAAAATGACAAAATTTTCTAGAATTTAAAAAGCGACCAACGGAAGCTCTTTCAAATTCTTTAGAAAATTAGTTGTTTTGTTAGCGTGCTTGTAATGTACAGCTGGAATTGCTTTTGAAAATATTATTTTTTTAAAAGTCTTTCCTTAATTACATCGCAAGCTTCATCGAGCATATCATAAACTCTTTCAAAACCATCTTGTAAACCATAATAAGGATCTGGAACATCTACGTTTTCATCAGGAAATAATTCATTAAGAATGAGTTGCACTTTTGCTTTTTCATTTTCATGCGAAGCAAGTGCAATTACATCTTTATAATTCTGATTGTCCATGACATAAATATAGTCAAAATCTGCAAAATCTTGTTTCGAAAATTGACGCCCTTTTAAGGTTGAAATATCAATACCTTTTTCTTTTGCTATTTCTATAGACCTTGCATCTGGCGGATTCCCAATATGCCAATGTCCAGTTCCAGCAGAATCTACAATAAAGTCTGAAGAAAGTTTAGATCGTAAAATACCTTCGGCAAGTGGAGAACGACAAATGTTTCCCAAGCAAACCATCAATACTTTTGTAGTCATGTCTTATAGCGATAATTTTTTGTTGATATCATCAACAAATTTTTTAAATTGTTTGTCGGTAGAAACCAAGTTGTCAACGGTTTTACAAGCATGTAAAACTGTAGCGTGATCACGATCACCAATTTGAGAACCAATATTTGCTAAAGAAGCTTTGGTGTATCTTTTTGCAAAAAACATAGCCAACTGTCTTGCTTGTACTACGTGACGTTTTCGTGTTTTAGATTGTAAAATTTCTAAATCCAACTGAAAATAATCAGAAACTACTTTTTGAATGTAATCGATTGAAATTTCGCGTTTGACATTTTTGACAAATTTCTCCACAACAC
>NZ_JAYSSZ010000154.1:0-10729 GCF_043720215.1 Flavobacterium sp.
CTTTGGGGAACTTGATGTAATTTTTGGTGGAAGAATATCTTTGTCTCCACCAGTTATGGTGCCTCTTTTAGCACAACTTACAACTATAAGTAGCGTACAAAAAACAACTTTAAGAATATTACTTTTTCTCATGAAACTCAATTTAACCTTTACAAAATAACAACTATATTTAGTGGAAACGAAATAATTTTAAAATTGTTTAATCTTTTAATGCATGTTTAAGATTGAGACATTGCTATGGTAATGATGCTAAGTCTGGCTCCAGGTATTTTTAAAATTGCTTTTCCGCAAGCTTCAAGAGTTGCTCCAGTGGTAAGGACATCGTCAATAAGTAAAAAATGTTTGCTATGATGAATCTCTGAATGTTGAGTTTGAAAAGTAGTATCTGATACCGAATTACGATTGTTCAAGCTCTTTTTAGATTGGGTTATAGAATACTCATTTCTAATGAGAATTGTGTGATCCAATTTTTTTTCAAGTCCATTAGCAATAGCCTCGCAAAAAGTAATAACTTGATTGTAACCACGTTTTTTAAATCTTTTTTTATGTAACGGAACTGGAATTACATGGTCAATTGTATTTAAATTTTTGTAATTTTTTAAGTCATCTACATACCAATTTCCTAAAACTGTTCCTATATTTTGATGATTTCTATATTTTAAGTTATGAATAAGTTCTTGAACGATTCCTTTTTTATGGTAATAAAGCATGGCAGAAACGTGTTCGACAGGCAGTCTTCCATAAAATTTTTTGAAAGCTTCGTTAGTAGTTACTAATAAATTATTTGTTAATGGTAAGTTATGTCTGCAAGTAATGCAAATGACAGTTTCGTTAGGAAAAAGTATCTTTGAACAACCAGAACAGACTTCAGGAAAAAATAATTTTATCAGATTTTTTAGCATTTTATCGATTTTATTTGAAATAACATAAAATAATTTATATTTTTAGAAAAAATTAAAATTTCCCCAAATGACCGTAAGAAACTCCTTAGCCGCAATAAAGTTTGCTACTGTTGTATTTATATCTACAGCAGTTGTCTTTGCAGTAAAATATTACGAAAGCCAAAGTAAAAATAAAAAACTTAAAGAAACCATACAACTAGACAAAAAAACATATACAAATGATTTGAAAGAAATTTTCAATCGTTATGATTCTGAAGTTTTGAAAAACCAACAATTAGTAGCTTCAAAAGAATTAACTTCGGAAAGCGAAAAGATAATTGATGAAGATAATTTTAAAAAAGTAAAAACAGAGGTATCGTCTATCCAAACTAATAGCAATATTTATGTTTCTAAAATAGATTCTTTAAAAGATGTTTTAAAAAACCAATCTGATGAAAACAAAAATCTTACCAATCAAGTAAATGTTTTAATTACAAAAAATAAAGAATTACAAAAACAAAACTCTTACAACGAAGATATTCTTGTGGCTTCTAAAAATTTGACAGCTACCAATGTTTATGCTAATGGAATAAAAATATTATCTAATAATATCATAGAAACAAAACGTTTTAGCAATACAGAACAAATAAAAGTTTGCTTTACTTTACTAGAAAACAAAGCTGCTCTAAAAGGGAATAAAGATTTGTACATTCAAATTGTAAATCCGAATAACAAGGTTGTAAATAAAAGCGGCGAATCTTTTAAATCTGGAGACAGATTACTAAATTTTAGTGCAAAAACAAATATTTTTTACGACAACGAAGAGTTAGATGTTTGCGTTTTTGTAGATCCAAATAAAACCGATATGTCTAAAGGCGATTATGAAATAAATATTTTTTCAGGAATCAACTTAATAGGAAATACCGTTTTCTCACTAAAGTAATAGATAGATTTAGAATAATATATCACTGCTAATTCGCTAATTTAACACTTTAATAAGTTGTTCAGGTAATTAGCAAATTAGCGGTATTTTTTTTGATTATTTTTTTCTAAATTTTTCATTCTCTTTTCCTATTTTTGCACTACTATGGCAAAACAAGAAGATTTATTTAAAAATGTGATTTCGCATGCAAAAGAGTATGGATTTATTTTCCAATCAAGCGAAATTTACGATGGTTTAAGTGCTGTTTATGATTACGCACAAAACGGAGCAGAGTTAAAGAAAAACATACGCGATTACTGGTGGAAATCGATGGTGCAAATGCACGAAAATATTGTAGGTATTGATGCTGCAATATTAATGCATCCAACGACTTGGAAGGCTTCAGGTCACGTAGACGCTTTCAATGACCCGTTAATAGATAATAAAGACTCCAAAAAAAGATATAGAGCTGATGTTTTAATTGAGGATTATGCCGAAAAATTAAATCAAAAAGCAGAAAAAGAAATCGAAAAAGCAAGTATTCGCTTTGGCGAAAGCTTTAATCGAGAAGAATTTGTAACCACAAATGCTCGTGTAGTAGAATATCTTTCTAAAAAGAACGAAATTCTAGCACGAATGGCTCGTTCGTTAGAAACGGAAAATCTAGCCGACGTAAAAGCACTAATCGAAGAATTAGAAATTGCTTGTCCAGATTCAGGATCAAGAAATTGGACCGAAGTAAAACAATTTAACCTAATGTTTGGAACAAAAATAGGAGCCTCAGCAGAATCTGCGATGGATTTATATTTGCGTCCAGAAACAGCACAAGGTATTTTTGTGAACTTTCTAAACGTTCAAAAATCTGGCCGTATGAAAATTCCTTTTGGAATTGCTCAAACAGGAAAAGCATTTAGAAACGAAATCGTTGCCCGTCAATTTATATTTAGAATGCGTGAATTCGAACAAATGGAAATGCAGTTTTTTGTAAAACCAGGCGAAGAGATGAAATATTACGAATATTGGAAAACTACCCGTTTGAATTGGCATTTAACCCTTGGACTTGGAAAAGGAAATTACCGTTTTCATGACCACGAAAAATTAGCACATTATGCTAATGCTGCTGCGGATATTGAATTTAATTTCCCATTCGGATTCAAAGAGTTAGAAGGAATTCATTCTAGAACCGATTTCGATCTAAAAGCGCATGAGAAGTTTTCAGGTAAAAAATTACAATATTTTGATACCGAAACCAATTCAAATTATACACCATACGTGGTAGAAACATCAGTCGGATTAGATAGAATGTTCTTGGCAGTTTTCTCAAATTCATTAAAAGAGGAAACATTAGAAGACGGTTCAACAAGAACGGTATTGCAATTGCCATCGGTTTTAGCACCTACAAAAGCTGCCGTTTTACCATTGGTAAAAAAAGACGGTTTGCCAGAAGTTGCTAGAAAAATTATCGAAGATCTAAAATGGGATTTCAATGTAACTTACGACGAGAAAGATGCTGTTGGAAGACGATATAGAAGACAAGATGCTCTAGGAACACCATTCTGTATTACTGTAGATCACCAAACATTAGAAGACGAAACGGTAACAATTCGCCATCGTGATACTATGAAACAAGATCGAGTTAAAATTTCTGAATTACGAGATATTATTAACAATGAAGTTTCAGTTAAAAATTGGTTGATGAAGATGTAGTTTCTTAACGAATATAATTACTTAAAACACCTTAATACATAGAATATGAATTAAGGTGTTTTTTATTAATCCTATCCAACTCACGATTAAACAAAAAGTTATAACTTTGCAAAAATTAATTTGAAAATAATGTCAACAATAGCACAACAATTCGGGATGAACGAAGCATTAGCACAGTTAGGTGTAAAAGCAATAAACGAAGGAACTTCAACAGGAAGTGAATGGTTTTCAAATGGAGAATTATTAGAAAGTTATTCGCCAGTAGATGGTCAATTAATAGGAAAGGTAAGAGCAACTACTGCCGCAGATTACGAAAGAGTAATGCAAAGTGCAACTAAAGCGTTTATTAGTTTTAGAGCTATGCCAGCTCCTCAAAGAGGAGAAATCGTTCGCCAGTTTGGAAATAAATTAAGAGAATTAAAAGAGCCATTGGGTAAGTTAGTTTCTTACGAAATGGGTAAATCTTTACAAGAAGGTTATGGTGAAGTTCAAGAAATGATCGATATCTGTGATTTTGCAGTGGGTTTATCAAGACAATTGAATGGGCAAACCATTCCTTCAGAGCGTCCAAGTCACGTCATGAGAGAACAATGGCATTCTATTGGTGTTGTTGGAATTATTTCAGCATTTAATTTTCCAGTTGCTGTTTGGGCTTGGAATACCGCTTTAGCTTGGATTTGTGGCGATGTATGTGTTTGGAAAGCTTCAGAAAAAGCACCATTATGCTCCGTTGCTTGTCAAAATATCATTGCCGATATATTGAAAGAAAATAATTTACCAGAAGGTATTTCTTGTATTATAAATGGAGATTACAAAGTAGGTGAAATGATGACTACCGATGTAAGAATTCCATTAATCTCTGCAACAGGTTCAACTCGTATGGGAAGAATTGTTGGTTCGACTGTGGCACAACGTTTTGGTAAATCATTACTGGAATTAGGTGGAAACAATGCCATTATCATTACTCCAACTGCAGACTTAAAAGTAGTAGTTCCAGGAGCAGTATTTGGAGCTGTAGGAACTGCAGGACAAAGATGTACTTCTACAAGAAGATTAATTATTCATGAATCTGTTTATGATAAAGTAAGAGATGCTATCGTTGGTGCTTATGGGCAATTAACAATTGGTAATCCTTTAGATCAAAAAAATCACATCGGACCATTAATTGATAAAGAATCGGTAAACACTTATTTATCTGCCATTGAATCTGCAAAAGCAGAAGGTGGGAAAATATTAGTTGAAGGTGGAGTTCTAGAAGGTGTAGGTTACGAATCTGGATGTTATGTAAAACCAGCCATTATTGAAGCTGAAAACACCTATAAAATTGTACAACACGAAACTTTTGCTCCCGTTTTATATTTAATGAAATATAGTGGCGAAGTTGAAAATGCAATCGAAGTACAAAACGGAGTTGCTCAAGGATTATCTTCGGCAATTATGACAAATAGCATGAAAGAAGCAGAAAAATTCTTATCTTTCTCTGGTTCAGATTGTGGTATTGCTAATGTAAACATCGGTACATCTGGTGCAGAAATAGGTGGTGCTTTTGGTGGAGAAAAAGAAACAGGTGGTGGGCGTGAGTCTGGATCTGATGCTTGGAAAGTATACATGAGAAGACAAACAAACACTATAAACTATTCGGATGAATTGCCTTTAGCACAAGGAATTAAATTTGATTTGTAATAATTAATTACCCAAAATTATATATAAAAAAACGAGACGTAATAGTCTCGTTTTTGTTTTTATAGGAGTCTCTGAGTTAATATAATGCCAAAATATTTTTAATTTTAAAAGCGAAACAACAATATTTAGTAAATTTAGCTTCTTAATTATAAAATCATCAATCATGAAAAAAAGATTTTTTTTTTTAATCGTATTGTTGTTTGGGTTATGCCTTCAAGCACAAGATAAAAAGAATGTTATTGTCCCTAATGAAAATTTAATCAGCGAAAACATTGCAGAAATCCCAAAAGAGTTAGCTGTTCAGGTAAAAAAATATTCTGAAGCTAGAGGTGCTTCCTTATCAGAAGTAAATCCTATTAAGAATGAAATTATCATTGCAACCCGATTTGGTTCTACATCTCAATTGCATAAAGTGAGTCAGCCGCTAGGTGCAAGAAAACAAATTACTTTTTTTGACGAACCAGTTGGGAGTGCTAGTTATGAGCCTACAAAGGGAGATTATTTGGTTTATTCTAAAGATATTGGCGGTAATGAATTTGGTCAGCTTTTCAAATTAGATCTAAAAACCTTAAAATCTACTTTACTAACCGATGGCGGTCGTTCTCAAAATGGTGGTATCAATTGGAAAAAAGATGGATCTGGATTTTATTTTACTTCTACCAAAAGAAATGGTGGAGATAGAGATATTTATTATATGAATCCAAATGATCCTAAATCAACCAAACTTGTTTTAGAAGTAAAAGGTGGTGGCTGGAGTATTCAAGATATTTCAAACGATGGAAAAAAATTGTTGATAGGTGAATATGTCTCGGCTAACGAATCTCATATTTGGTTATTAGAAACAGAAACAAGTAAACTTACCGCGATAACTAATCGAAATGATAAAAGTGTGGTGCAAACCAATGCTGGTTTTTCGAATATAGCTGATGAAATTTGGTTTATTACTGATAAAGACAATGAGTTTCAGCGTTTGGCTACGTTTAATTTAGCAACAAAAACAACAACGTATCACACCTCGTCCATTCCTTGTAATGTTGAGGATTATGTTTTATCGGAAGATAAAAAACAAATGGTTTTTATTACAAACGAAGGAGGTTTGAATAAATTATATGTTTTAAATCCAGTTTCTAAAATTAATTCGGAAGTTAAGAATATTCCTGTAGGATTAATTGGTGGTATTAATTTTACTAAAGACGGACAAAGCTTATTTTTTACACAATCTACGGCTGACTCTTCTTCTGATGTGTACAAATTGGTTTTAAAAACAAATAAAATTGAACGTTGGACAGAAAGTGAATTGGGTGAAATGCAAAAAGAAGATATGTCTTCTCCAAAATTTATTGAATGGAAAAGTTTTGACAATTTAAAAATTTCAGGATTTTATTATCCTGCTTCAGCTAAATTTACTGGTAAAAGACCAGTTCTAATCTCTATCCATGGTGGTCCAGAGGGTCAATCGATGGCTTCTTTTTTAGGTTCAAACAACTATTATACAAATGAGATGGGAGTTGTGATAATTAGCCCTAATGTTCGTGGATCGTCGGGTTTTGGTAAAACATATATTGCTAAAGACAATGGCTTTTTAAGAGAAGATTCGGTAAAAGATATTGGCGCTCTTTTAGATTGGATTGCATTACAACCAGAGTTAGATAAAGAACGCATTATGATTATGGGTGGAAGTTATGGAGGTTATATGACCTTAGCGACAGCTTTTCATTATGCAGATAGAATAAAATGTTCGGTAGATATTGTGGGGATTTCAAATTTCAATACTTTTTTGAAAAACACTGAACAATATCGTCGAGATTTAAGAAGAGTAGAATATGGAGATGAAAGAGAACCTGAAATGTATGCTTTTCTGGAAAAAATTTCACCGTTAAACAATACCGATAAAATTAAGAAACCTATGTTTATTATTCAAGGAACAAACGATCCACGTGTGCCTGTTACCGAAGCAACACAAATGCGCGACAAGTTAAAAGCGCAAGGAAATACAGTTTGGTATTTGGAAGCTAAAGATGAAGGACATGGTTTTAGAAAAAAAGCCAATGTTGATTACCAGCGACTTGCCGTGATTCGATTTATGGAAGAATATTTATTGAAATAAGAGTAAAAAAATAGCGAGCCTTAAAAAACTCGCTATTTTTCTGTTCCATTATTACCAAATCCTAACTCGGTTTTCTGGCTTCACATATAGTTTGTCTCCTTCTTTTATATCAAATACGTTATAGAAAGTATCAAGGTTTGTAAGTGGTACATAAGCTCTGTACATTCCTGGCGAGTGCGGATCTGTTTTTACTTGATTCTTAATAGCTTCATCTCTCATTTTCGATCTCCAAATGGTTGCCCAAGAGATAAACAATCTTTGTTCTGGTGTAAAACCATCTATAAGACCTGGATTCCCGTTTTGTTTTAAATACAATTGAAGACCATCATAAGCCGCGTTTATTCCACCTAAATCTCCAATATTTTCACCCAATGTAAACTTTCCGTCTACATGAGTTCCAGGTAACGGCTCCAATGCACTATATTGATCTGCTAAAGCTCCGCCAAGTCCTGTAAATTGGTTTAAGTCGTCCTCTGTCCACCAGTCAACTAAGTTTCCGTCTGCATTATATCTTGCACCAGAATCATCAAATCCGTGAGAAATCTCATGACCAATTACAGCTCCAATTCCTCCATAATTTACAGCTTCATCTGCTTTGTAATCATAAAATGGCGGTTGCAAAATTGCTGCTGGAAAAACAATTTCGTTATAGGACGGGTTGTAATAGGCATTTACGGTTTGAGGAGACATTCCCCATGTTGTTTTATCAACAGGTTTTTTTAAGTCCGCAATGTTTTCATCAAAATTCCAACGAGAAACATTTTTTATATTTTCATAATAAGTTCCACCTTCTGATATTGGTTTTACATTTAATTTAGAATAATCCTTCCATTTGTCTGGATAACCGATTTTGATTGTTACTTTGTGGAGTTTTTCGACAGCTTTAATTTTGGTTTCGGCAGACATCCAAGTCAAATTATTTATTCTGTTTTCGTAAGCTAGAATAACATTGTCAATCATTGCTTTAGCCTTAGCTTTAGCTTCTGCTGGAAATTTTTTCTCTACATATAATTTACCTAATGCTTCACCAACCGTGCCGTTTACAACTTGTAACGCTCTTTCGTTTCTAGGGCGTTGTTTTTTTGCACCTTGCAATGTTTTGCTATAAAATTCCCAATTTGCTTTTTCTATTTCATCAGATAAAACTCCTGTTGATTTTCTTAATAAAGTCCAACGCATATAAGCTTTTAGATCTTCTATTTTGGAGTCATTAAAAATAGTTTCTAATGCAGTAACATATTTTGGTTGAGATACAACAATTGATTCTAAATTAGTTAAACCAACTCCATCTAAATATTTTTTCCAATTTATAGAAGGTGTTAGTTTTTGTAATTCTACAACAGTCATTGGGTTGTAAGTTTTTCTATCATCACGAAGTTCGACTCTATCAAATCTTGGTTTTGACATAGCTATTTCTAAGGCCAATATTTTATCTGCATCTAATTTAGCTTGAGCAGGATTAGTACCTAAGAATTGTAGCATTCTTGTAACGTGTTGAACATATTTTTCACGTTTTTCTTTAGAATCTTTGTCGTCAGAAACATAATATTCTCTGTCTGGCAAACCTAAGCTTCCAAGTCCAAGATATACCACATTTTTATTACTATCTTTCGCATCAGCTCCAACACCAACTCCGTAAAATCCAATTCCGCCAACAGGCTCCATTTCAATAAGTAAATTGTTTACATCTTGGGCTGTTTTGATCGAATTAATCTTTGCTAAGTAAGGTTTTATTGGTTTTATTCCAAGTTTATTTCTTGAAATAGTATCCATGTAAGTTTGATAAACACTTACTGATTTTGCTTGATCTGATTTTGGATTTAGTTTTTTGTCTTCAGCTGCTTCTTTCAAAATAGCTAAAGCATCTTTATCGGTATTTTGGCGCAATTCATCAAAACTTCCCCAACGGGTTTTGTCTGCTGGAATTTCTGTTTTATCATACCAAGTCCCGTTTACAAAACGAAAGAAATCATTTCCTGGTTTTACATTTTTATCCATAAAATCTATATTGATTCCTGGATTTTTTGGTTTGACACTTTCTTGTGCGTTACCAGCCAAACTGACTAATGAAAAAACTGCTAATGAACTAGCAGTTATAAAAGTTTTTTTCATGGTTAATTTTTTATTATTCTTTTTACTATATTCTGATTTTCTGATGATATTTTTACAAAATAAATTCCGTTTGAAACATTTCTCATATCTAAAATAGATTGTGAATTTACACCTGAAAAGTTATTTACTGATAGCACAATTTTTCCTGTCACATCATAAACTTCAACCTTATCTATTGCTTTATTGCCAGTTGATACAGTAAACAATCCTGTTGATGGATTAGGATAAATGGCAATATTTTTTAGTTCGAAATCTTCATTAGATAATGTTCCTTCAATGACAAAATTATCTGCCACAACACCTAATTGATTTACAGATTCGTCTGAATGGAAAACAATTCTAAAAATTACATTAGACTGACCAATCAAACTAGTTAATGGATATGAATATAATTTCAAAGCTGTATCTGTTCCTGTCCATTGTCCTCCAGGGCAGTTGTTACAATCTGTTCCTGAAGTGGCTGGTGTTCTATTACTGTTATACCAAGTAGCTCCTTGTGTTCCTAGTAAATTCCATGTTTGTCCTAGATCTGTAGAATATTGTACATAAACAATATCCCAATTGTTCTCTAAATCGAAAGCTAAATTGAATTTAATAAAAGGGTTAACAACATTAGTAAGATCATAACACTGAGAATATAAATACGATTTAATATTATCTGGATAATTCCCTGTAAAATTTGTAGTATAAACATTGTTTGCAGGAGTAGCAAGCACACCATTAGCATTTATTCCTCGTTGCCATTGACTTGTTGTTGAACCGTCATTAAACGTAAGTAAATTAGTAGTCGCTATTTCAAAAGGATTAACAACACCTATTGTTCCTGAATCATTTACATAAAATGGCGTAATGCCGGTATTGTTATCTGAATAGGCATCACTTGTTATAGTAGATGTTACAGTTAAATTATATACTCCTTTGGAACTAATAGTTAAACTAGGTAAAATAATATTTTGAGAAGCTCCCGAAACAATTGTTCCTGTCCAGGTATAATTTTGGGGAGAAGCATTATAGCCGTAAGTTATATTTACTGAAGATATCGAATTTGCACCATTGTTTTTTACTGTTATTTCTGGAGAAATAGATGTGCCACAATTAATATTTAGGGTCGGCGCATTAACCGATACTAATTTAACATCATTTGTAGGAACTTCAACAGGTATTGGAGATTGCCAAATACCTCTGCCATATGTTGCAGCAGTGATAATATTGTCTTCTAAATTGATTTCTAAATCTGAAACAGAAACATTTGGTAAGTTAGCTTCAAATGGTTCCCATTGTGTCATCGAGTCATCTCTATAATAAACTCCTAGAGTA
>NZ_JAYSSZ010000155.1:0-1502 GCF_043720215.1 Flavobacterium sp.
GGGAATTGCCCATCGATAAAGACTTTGAAATATTATTAGATGAAGAGATAATCAAAGAATATAAAGATGTCGATAATCAAATTCAAAAATTTGTTTTAACCCAGATTGCAGCTAACCACCTCTAAAAGGCATTGAAATATAGTCTTCTATTTTTTTTATTTCAGGTTTGAGCCCCACAAACTTTTTTCTAGAAAACGGTTTGTGTTTGTAATTTAGAGTTTGATATATTTTTTCTAGTTTACTTTCAGCTTCAGAGCATTGGCGTATTGTAACGGTTTGTTGATTAACATTTTTAGCCGTTGTGGTAATTGCTTTTTGAGTAGTTGCAATTCTTACAATTTCGGGCCAATGAATGTTTATTTCTTTGTTTTTTAATTGGTACCTAATTGTATTTACAAGCCAATACGCCAACAAACCTAAATGTAGGTGCGCCATTGTGGATTCATCATTTTTGTGGTAGATGGGTCGTAAATTTAAATCGGTTTTTAAAACTCTAAAGGTGTATTCTATTTCACGAATGCTATTGTAAATTTTCCAAATGGTTTCTTCGTTTTCTATTTCTAACGATGTTCTTAAAAAATAAACACCTTGATTTTGATTTACTTCAACTTCATTTTTTATGTTCCATTTTATTGCTGTAACTAGCTCTTTGGTTGAATCTATCTCAATGTTTATTTCATAATGTCTTTGAATGGATGGATATTTTTGTTTTAATCTACCTATACGTTCATATACTTTCTTTGATTTTTTTATTCCGTTTTTTTTTGTTAAACTTTTTTCTATACTTTTCAATCCGTCTTCAAACCTTTGTTGGAATTGTTTATGCATAGCACTCTCCTTTACAGCCTTTGCTGTGCTTTTTACTTTTATAAAATAATCGCTTTTGTTTTGAACAGTAACTTTATGTAAACTTATTGCTTGTTGTTTTTTATCATATACGGTTTTGATTGTTTCTGAATTTTCTGATTCATATTTGTTTATTTTGTTACGATTAACACACAAGTAATCATAGCCTTTGTTTTTTACCATTGCAATGTTTTCTTCTGTTGCAATTCCTGCATCCATTACAATAATTGCTTTGTTTGAATGATTGCTGGTAGATGATCGCAAGTTATCAATTGTGTTTGATAGTGTTTTGCAATCGCTCATATTGCCTTCATAGATGGAAGAATATTTTATAAACCCCTCTGTATTCACAACCATTGCTAACACTACTAGTTTGGCATCTGTTCTTTTTTCTTTACTTCTTCCATACTTTGCCAATTTACTGTTGCGTTTTTCTCCTTCAAAATAGGTGTTGGTTAAATCATACAAATAAATTTTATCTTGTAAGTCAAACAGTTCGTTGGTTTTGGTAGAAAGAAATTTTTCTAGCCCCTCTTTTATGGAGTATAGTTTTAATGCACTGTTATACAGTTTATCCTTTGTGATTGATTGTACTGGATAGTTGGTTAGTTCACAAACTGCAGAGTTTTCTTTTATCCATTTGCTGGTTTTTAGTT
>NZ_JAYSSZ010000156.1:0-3788 GCF_043720215.1 Flavobacterium sp.
AGAGAATTCATTTTAACTTCATGAAACTAAAAAATAGTTAAATATTCTTAATTAATCATTCTAGCAAAAAAATAATTTACTTTTGTAATTAATGAAAGAGAAAAAACAAAACAAATACGACAAAGCCTATTTACGATTGGCAAAAGAATGGGGCAAACTTTCTTATTGCAAACGCAAACAAGTTGGCGCGATTATTGTTCGTGATAAAATGATAATTTCTGATGGATACAATGGTTCGCCATCTGGTTTCGAGAATTGTTGCGAAGACGAAGAAGGACTTACAAAATGGTATGTGCTTCATGCCGAAGCAAATGCAATACTAAAAGTAGCTCGTTCGACACAAACTTGCGAAGGAGCGACCTTATATATTACATTATCACCATGTAAAGAATGCAGCAAATTAATACACCAATCGGGTATAAAAAGAGTGGTGTATATGGAGGGTTATAAAGACAATTCCGGGTTAGAATTTTTAGAAAAAGCAGGTGTTCAGGTAGATTATATTCAAGAAATTGAATAACTAATAAAAACTCTAAATGAAAGTTGATAAAGTATATTTTCCGTTATTTATTTTTGCTGCAATTGCGGTAGGTTTTTTATTGGGGGGAATTTTTATCAAAGCACCCATTTCATCAAAACAAAATACTCAAAACCAAACTAAGCAAAAGCTGAATAAACTAATCGATTTTATAGACAATGAATATGTCGACAATGTAAATACTGATTCGATTGTAGACCAAACCGTAAACGGAATTTTAGCAAAACTAGATCCACATTCTGTTTATATTGCAAAAAATGAAGCACAAGGCGTTGCTGAAAGTATGAAAGGCGATTTTGTAGGTATTGGTGTCAACTTTTTTGTAGATAACGATACTGTTGCAGTAATCAAACCTGCAGAAGGCGGTCCGTCTGAAAAAGCAGGAATCAAAGCTGGCGATCGAATTTTATCAGCCAATAACGAAAAACTTTTTGGTAAAAAAATCACTACCGAAAAATTATATTCAAAACTAAAAGGCGAACCCAATTCGGAAGTTTTGTTAACCATTTTTAGAAAATCAACCAACAAGAAGTTTAACCTAAAAGTAATTCGTAATGTCATTCCTATAAAAAGTGTCGATATTGCTATCATGCTAAACAAAACAACGGGTTATGTTAAGGTAAATCGTTTTGCAGAAACTACTTACAAAGAGTTTAAAATTGGATTAAATAAACTGATTAAACAAGGAGCAAAATCAGTTGTGATAGATCTTCGTGACAATGGTGGCGGTTATCTTGACCAAGCCGTTTTAATAGCTGACGAATTCCTGAAAGACAAAAAACTAATTGTTTTTACAAAAAATAAAAAAAACAGAATCGATAAAACTTTTGCTACTAAAGATGGTGTTTTCGAAAACGGGAAAGTAACTATTCTAATTAATGAAACAAGTGCTTCAGCAAGCGAAATTCTTGCAGGAGCCATACAAGATAATGATAGAGGTTTGGTTTTAGGTCGCCGTTCTTTTGGCAAAGGATTAGTACAACGCGAAATGCCTTTTGAAGACGGATCGACAGTAAGACTAACCGTTGCGAGATATTATACACCCACAGGACGTTCTATTCAGAAATCATACAAAGCTGGAAGCGAAGAGTATTTTAACGAATTTATGAAACGCTACCAAAGTGGTGAATTATATGCTAAAGACAGTATAAAAATTGCCGACACTCTAAAATTTAAAACCCCAAAAGGAAGAATCGTTTATGGTGGTGGCGGTATTGTGCCTGATGTTTTTATTCCATTAGAATCTACAAAAGGAAATGAAGTTATTCCTATGATTATGCAATCTGGTTTAGTTTCTAATTTTGTTTTTAAAGAGTTGGATCGTCACAGAAACCAATTTTCTAATCTAACTTTTGCTCAAATTATTACTAAAATAGAAAGTACTGATTTATACTATACTAATTTCAAAAAAATGATTCAGGCTAACGATTCATTTATCGATTTAGATTCGAGCAAAGACTTTGTAAAAACACATTTGGCCGCTGAGTTTTGCCGACAACTTTTAGGCGAAAACCAATATTATCAAGTAGTCCTTAAAGAAGACACTATGATTAAGGAAGCGGTAAAAAACTAAAAACACAAAAGCCTATTTAACACGAATTGCACAAATTTTCACTAATTTATTTGTGAAAATTTGTGCAATTCGTGTTCAACTTTTTTTGATATTACATATAACTCAAAATCTCTTTTTTATAAGTGTCGTATTCTCCCTGCATGATTAATCCGTTATCGAGTAATTTTTTATAATTCTGTAATTTTTCAAACAATTCATCTTGTGACAAATCTAATAATTTTTTCTCTGTTGATGTTGCTGTATTTACAGCTTCAGAAACTGGCTCAGAATAAGTGGAAATAGCAGGCATAATTTCAGCATAACTAGTTACTTCTTCGGTTTCCATTTCTTCAATAACTTCTTCTTCATAAGGAATTGTATCTAAAACAGGAATGGGTTCTTCTTCGGTAATTTCTTCAACAATTGGTGCAACAGCTATAGGATTTTTCAACAAATCCATTTGTTCTTTTGCAAAAGTGTGCAATTTTCGAGCTTGGTTTTTAGGAATATAATCGATGCTAATCACCAATTCCGTTTTAGTTGAAAAAGAAAATTCAGAACCTAAAATATTTTCCTTTACAAAAGCACCCGCAATATCGTCCCAATCATAATCAATAAAATCCATAGACAAACCCAGATTTTTAGGCTTGCAAATAATAATTCTCTTATTAGTCATTACAATACTATCAGGAAAAACAGTAATGGCTGGTTTTTTTTGCACACCAATATATCCTATTTCTTCACTTTTCATTAATAAAGATTCCAATTTGGCCGTGATTTTCTCTATAGCTTTCGGGTCTTGGTCTTCGTTTAATATTTTCTTTAAATTGTCAATCATTTTGCTGTAATAATTTTATAATTATTAAAATATGAATCAAAAGTAATGCCTTTTTTTAAGATTCGTTTATTTCGTTTTGATTTTTTTTAGTCAAACTTTTAAAAACCAAATCGTAAGAATGATTTATCAATTCAGCTAACATTTTATTGGAAACATCTTTATTCAAATCGATAGTATTCCAGTGCACTTTGCTCATGTGATAACCTGGTCTAATGGCTTCATATTCTGCCCGAAGTTCGATTGCTTTTTCGGGATCGCATTTCAAATTTAACGAAGGATTTCCGTTTTCGAATTCTTTTAATGAGGTTAAACTAAACATTTTTCCACCTACTTTAAACACCAATGTATCTTCATCAAAAGGAAAATGTTCTGTAACGCCTTTTTTAGATAGGCAAAATTCGTAAAGTTGCTGAATATCCATCGCTTATTTTATTATTTTCTCCATCATTTTTTCTGGATGTGCCAAAGCATTGAATCCGAATTTTTTGTACAAAAAATGTGCATCAAAAGTGGCTAATCGCCAAATTTTTACTCCTTTCAATGTTAATTCATTCATCATGTTTTCTATTAAAATAGAGGAATAACCTTTTCCTCGATGTTGTTCGATTATAAATACATCCATAACATAAGCAAAAACAACATAATCGGTAATAACGCGACAGAAGCCAATTTGGTTATCATCGAGATAAATTCCGAAGCAAAACGAATTGTCAGTCGTTGTTTGAACTTCTTCAATTGTTCTTCCGGCCGCCCAATACACATCTTTCAAAAAATTTTGAATAAAGGGAACATTGAGTTTGTTTTTATCGGTAGAAACGGTTATCATAAAAAATTATTTTAAATTATAAATGTTGAATTTT